>JBJKPL010000336.1:0-6556 GCA_046706345.1 Candidatus Sulfidibacterium sp. | reverse complement strand
AAGAGATCATAGTGTATTTTTAAAATTGGGCGCAAAGGTCGTCATTATAATCATGGCAATTACATTTGGTTGTAATTATTTGAAAATCCTGCCGAAAGCATGCCCGGAAAAAAGGCGGACCCGGAATTCCGGGTCCGCCCTGAAAACAAAATTAGAAAGGTTTTGAGGAAAAAAGAATTACTTTTCTTTTAACGCTTCAACTTCGGCAAAGGGATAATCGGTATATCCTTTTTCGCCGCCGGCATAGAAAGTGGCCGTATTCCATTCGTTAAGCGGCAGGTCATTTTCCAGACGGTACACCAGATCGGGATTGGAGATGAACGGCTTTCCGAACGCTACCAACTCGCCCTTGTCTTCCTGAAGTGCAGCCTCAGCGCGGGCTTTGTCAAAACCACCGCTGACGATCACCGTGCCGTCGAAAGCGTTGCGGATCTTCGATTTCATGGATTCGGGAACTTCCGGTGCACCCTGTGACGAATGATCCACCACATGCACATACACCAGATTCAACTTGCTCAATCCGGCCACGAGTTGTTCGTACTGGTCTTCGATGCCGTCGAAGATGGCCATTTCGTTGGAAACGCCATAAGGTGACAGCCGGATGGCCGTTTTTTCCGGCCCGATGGCATCGGCGACTTTCTGTGCCACTTCCAGCGCAAAACGGTTCCGGTTTTCCGGAGAACCACCATAGGAGTCTGTTCTCTGGTTGGAAGCCGTATTCAGGAACTGGCAGATCAGATAACCATTGGCGCCATGGAGTTCCACGCCGTCGAATCCGGCCCGGATGGCATGGACCGAGGCCTGTACATATTCGTTTTGAGCGGTTTCGATATCCTGCAAACCCATTTCCCGGGGCACCGGAAAAGGTTGCATGCCCTGATGCAGGGTGAACATCTGTCCGCTCAGGCCAATGGCCGAAGGGGCCACGATCTCGGAGCCTTTCGGCATGTTGCCAGGATGCGAAACACGTCCCGTGTGCATCAGCTGGATAAAGATCTTTCCGCCCTTCCGGTGAACGGCATCGGTGATCTTTTTCCATCCTGCTACCTGGGCCTCACTGTAAATGCCCGGAATGCTCGAATAGCCGAGCCCGTTGGGCGAAGGCGAGGTCCCTTCGGTGATGATCAGCCCGGCACCGGCCCGCTGTTCGTAATAAGTTACCATCAGGTCGTTGGGAATATTTCCGGCTGCTCTCGACCGCGTCATGGGGGCCATCACGACCCTGTTATCCAACTCGATATTCCCTAAAGTGTATTTACTGAAAAGTTTCATTGATGATCAAAAAATTTTTATTGGTTAATGATTTAATAAGTTGTTTTTTCTTGTTTTTATTTCCAGGTTACAATGTCTGACAGCGCCCTTCGGGTTTTGGGCTTCGGATCATGCAAACGGTACCCGAACGCCACCATATACGAGAGCCCGTAAAGCGTCAGATCAATACCGAAGTGTTTTTCCAGGACGGCTTCGGTGGGCCTGAGTTCGATGCCTTCGATGGGACAGCTGTCGATGCCGATGAGGGCAGCAGCCGTCATCATGTTACCCAGGGCAATATAACATTGCTTGGAAGCCCAGTCGAATAATTTCCGGTCGTCGGTCAGGTCATAATCCGATTTCTGGAAATTTTCAACCCGCGCCGTTTTGCCTTTGATCACTGCTTCGGGCAAATGCTGCACCTCTTTCATGAAATGTTGAAGGTATTCGGAGTCCCATTTCATGAAAGGACTTTTCTGGGTCAGACCCAGCACAAAATGGCTGGCAGTGTCCAGTTTCACAGGAGCCCCCCAGGCATGTTCCTTCAATAATTCCCGTAATTTTTTGTCCTGTACCACGACAAAATGCCAGGGTTCAAAACCATAGGAACTGGGCGAAAGCCTTGCCGTTTCCAGGATATACTCGAAATCCTCGTGTGGGATCTTTTTATCGGGATCAAATTCTTTGCATGCGTGTCTGAATTGAAATGCGTTTAAAATATCCTCTTTCGTCATGCGATCTTATAATTTTAAAAGTTTAAAGGCGTGGGTCCAGCTGTTGTCCTTGAGGCCGGGAATGCACCAGAGGATACACAACGGCTCGATGGCCCTTGCGGCCACCGCGCTGCCCATGTCAAAGACTTCCCATCCGAAAAGCCGGATGATCTCGCCGGCTTCTGTTTTGGCCTTTTCCTCGTTGCCGCAAATGAACATCGTCGGCAAGCTGTCGAACGGCGGATCCACCATGAAAGCCGCGCCGACACTGTTGTAAGCTTTCACAAAATGCGCCTCCGGAAAGGCTTTCTGCAACTGCTCCATCAGCGATGTCTCCAGGTCGGTGAAGAAATGCATCACTCCGTTTTCCGGCGCCTGGTCGGCGATGGGGTTGGTGGCGTCCATGATCGTTTTCCCGGCAAGATTACCGGCGCCGGCCAATTCCAGTGCTTCTTTGGCTGCCGATCCTTTCACCGCCAACACGAGCAACTCGCCGAAAGCGGCGGCTTCGGCAAAACTGCCAACCTCCACATGCGGGGCTTCGGTATTTTTAAAATCCCGGAGCTTCTCCGGATGACCGGTACCCAGGGTGACCGGATAACCGTTTTTCAGGAAACCTTTGGCCAACTCCTGAGCCACATTTCCCGAACCGAGGATTCCAATTTTTTTCATGATATGATGATTTGGTTGTACATACAAATGTTAAAAAATAAAAAATTTTATTTCAAAATATGGTCGATGGCCTGATTGATCTTTTCCGTCAGCGCTTTTCCTTCATTTTCCCCGATCAGGTTGCTGTATCTCTTGTGCAGTTCCTCCCACGAACTCCGGATCTGGTTGTTGAGGGCCAGGCTTTGTTCCGTGGGATAGATCTCGGTGCTCCGGCCGCAGTTTTTCCTTTCCAGATAACCCTTGATCTCCATCTTGTC
Source organism: Candidatus Sulfidibacterium sp. (assembly GCA_046706345.1). Classification (GTDB taxonomy): domain Bacteria; phylum Bacteroidota; class Bacteroidia; order Bacteroidales; family F082; genus Sulfidibacterium. The sequence goes on along the minus strand of JBJKPL010000336.1, from coordinate 3,663 downwards.
GATCAGCCGGGTCACGGTGGAAGGCGTCAGCTGCAGGTACTCGCTCAACTCCTTGGGCTGGATGCCGGGATAGGAATTCACCGCCATCAGAACAAAGGCGTAGGTTGGCGCGAGACCGGTTTTCGAAAATTCCTCTTCCGCCAGTTTACCCATCACCCGCGCCAGGGCATTGGCCGAGTAATAAAGACAACTGCTGTATTTAATGTCCTGTGTTTTCATTTTCGGCTGCAAAAATATAAATATTTGTATGTACAAGCAAGTCTTTAACAAAATTTAGCGTAGGGAATCCACAAAACGGGCATTCCCGTTGGGCCGGCCACCAAATTGAATTATTTTCCGCCTTCCGGAGCCTGTTCCTCGGGTCCTTTAAAGGCGGCCTGGCGGAGGATGGTCTTCCCGATGGGGATCAATTCTTCCCGAACCACCTTCCCCGTGGTCAGGTTTTTCAGTGCGACTTTCATTTTGTTATCCCGGATCTTGGGCCTTGGGTTGGGTACGGATCCATACAGGGTCGTATCAGACGAAGAATAGTAATAATCGTAAAATCCCGGGGCATATTTCCGGCCTCTGTGCTCGATGGCGGGCATGGGTTTGGCATAAACCAGGGCGCCGTAACAGAAATAGTTGTCTTGTTCCAGGTCTTTGCGAACCCGGATTTCTGCCTTAAAAGAAACCCGGATCTGTTCCTCCTTTTGGTTCAGACCCGAAAATACCAGAAATCCGTTTTCGGTGCGGAAGGCCTTGTTTGCATGTACCGCCGTGGCCCAGTCGGGTTTCCGGATCTTGAGATTCAAGGCAACCGCATTTCCATTTTTGATATCAAAAACGATCTGATTTTCGTAGGGATAACGGGTGATTTCCCGGATGGTCACCGGCACATGATTCACCTGCGTGGTCAGGGTATTGGGGCCGAGGAGGGCCGCGACCAGGGTGTTGTCGCCTTCCTTAAACCAGCTGTTCTGTAAAAAATAAGGCGTAATCCTTCCGGCATTGGGAACACAGCAAACGGCAACATCCTCATGGGCCGGGGAGTATTTGTACCGCGTTTGACCGTGGGCCGTGCGGCCATTGCGCGAGCCCATCATTTCATAACTGTTGTCGGTTTTCAGATAAGCGATGGCGGAATGGTCGGGATCGCGTGAGCCCTGGGCGGCATTGTAAAAAATGTTTTCGATTTTATCACCATAGGATGCCTGGCCGGTTTTCTGCAGCAACGAACAATAGCTGTCCATCAGTTCCTGGATCGAGCAGTATTCATAGCCGGTTGTGGTCGGATCGGCCACTCTTCCGGCAATCCATTCGTCTCCCACCGGGCCTCCGGCTACGGTGACTTCCTTTTGTACCCGTTGCAGATAAATGTCCAGGGCTTTCTGTAAGGCCGGGTCCTGGGTGGATGCCACCAGCAGCGGCCGGATGTATTCATAGGTGTGTACCCCGTGAGACTTCAGTTTATACGCCGGATTCAGGATGTTTTTCTTTTGCACATCACATTCCCACTGAAAAGTGTTTGAAAAATCGTTGTATAAAAACAAGGCATACTGTACGTATTTTTTGTCTCCCGTCAGCTGGTACAGTTCATCCAGCACGTCGGTAAAAGTCAGGCCGTGACCGGCGCCTCCGTTGTATTGGCGCCCCGAGAAAAAAGGACTGGACTTGCCGATGGGATCGTTTTCCATCAGGTTATCCACGGCGCGGACCACCGCCTTCCATACGTTGGGATCATGGGTGAGCTGATAATATGCCAGCAGGCCCCGGAACAAGGTGGTCTTGGCCCACAGTTCCCCGTTTTCGCCGTCGAAATGGTACCGCAAATTTTTGTCGTAGATGCCCAGGTAACCGTCGGGATCCTGGGTGGCGAGGATCTGCTCCACATGTTTCCGGACTTTGGCCATGGCAGCCGTGTCATCGAGTAAAAAGGCATAACGGATGTAGCCGTCCCACCAGTTCGACTGGCTTTCGGAATTCCACCAGCTTTTGGCGTCGCCGAGTTTGGTGATGCGGTGGCTGCCGTAGATGGGATCGTCGATGATGCCGGGCACCAGCTGGTCCAGGTGACCCACAAAACCTTTCATGTCCTTTTCCATCTGGGCTTTGATCCATCCCGCGGGTTTGATGCTGCCTACCGGAAGCGAAGTGAACTTCTGATATTTGGGAAGGTTTAGATAACGATGGTATCGGTTTTTCTTTCCCGTGGGCGGGATGAAAAGGACCAGGATTAACGTGAGGAGAATTGAACTTTTCATATGCAGAGCCTTAAGTTTTTTTTATTGGGATTTTGATCCTGACATCGGTGCGACCCGGTCAGGCATCCGGCCGTCTTCCCGGAGGAAGTCGTTTCTGCTGGCGTTTCTTTCCCTGCACAGCCGGAGCCTTTCTTTCCTGAGGGTTTCAGGCCGGAGTCAGTGACAAATTGTTTAAATATTCCAGTGTTTCCTGAGGATTCTTCCCATAGAAATCGGCGCCTATTTTCCGGCAGAAGCTGTTGCTGAGCGGGGCGCCACCCACCAAAATCCTCGTGTTGGGATACAATTGTTTGAGATCTTTTACGATGCTTTCCATGTTCTGCATCGTCGTGGTTAACAGGGCCGACAAGGCCACCACACAGTCGGGGTACTGTTCGATGGTGTCGATGAACTTTTCTGTTTTTACGTCCGTCCCCAGGTCGATCACTTCCCATCCGGCGCCTTCCACTGCCATGGAGATGAGGTTTTTTCCGATTTCATGCAGATCGCCGAACACGGTTCCGATCACCACGGTACCTTTGTGTTTTACCGCGCCCGACTGGAAATAGGGTTTCAGATGCACCATGGCCACACTCATGGCTTTGGCGGCCATGAGCATCTCCGGGACAAATACTTTTTTTTCGCTGAATTTGACACCCACGGCATTCATACCGGGGATCAGCCCTTTCTCCAGGATCTCCGCCGGATTCAGTCCTGCATCGAGGGCCTTGCGGGTCAGCTCGTCGGCACCCGGTTGGCCTTTCATCGCCGGCGGATAAGGCGATTTCTCATTGATCTTTCCAAACTCCACACACGTGGCTAAGGATTCTAATATTGCTTCCATGATCTTTTTTTTCGATTCATTGATGATTATATTCTCCGACGGCATCAAAGAGCGCATCGATATTTTCCAACGGGGTGTTCGGCGGGATATCACAACCCGACGACAACACAAAATTCGGGTATCCCGCCGTTTCGTTCAACAGCTTCAGGGTCTCGGATTTGACGGTATCGTAAGTGCCGTCTTTGATGATCCGGGCCGGATCGATGTTCCCGAAAACCAGCCGGTCGGCAGGAACCTGGGGCAGGATGTCCATCAGGTTGACCGCATTGCCGAAGTGGAAACCGGCACAACCCGTCCCCACCATCGAGTCCACCAGGTTTTCCGTATTCCCGCAATTGTGAAGGATCACCAGGAAATGGTCATCCTGTACCTCCGCCACGATCTCTTTCAGATAGGCCGACGAGAACTCCTCACACTGTTCGGCGGCCAGCAACCCGGCCGCCGGTTCGGCAATGATCACGCCGTCACAACCGGCCGTTTTGAAAGCCCGGGCATAGTCCTTCAAAAACCGCGTGCATTTTGCCAACAGGCGATGGGCGCCTTCGGGGTCCATCAGAATGCCGGTCATGATCTCGGTAATATCATACAGCCGTCCTG
>JBJKPL010000335.1:0-26155 GCA_046706345.1 Candidatus Sulfidibacterium sp. | reverse complement strand
ATTACGGACCTACCTATTCCACGAAATATACCTTTGCTGGCTCCAGTGATCCTAATGTCTCGACCGGTGTGGATATTGTTTTCACAAAACCCGGTTCTGTGGGATATTATCTCAGCACCCAGGATTTCCAGATTTTGGAATTGACCGATTCCACCATGTGGTTAAGGACGCTTAAAAACGATTGGGGACAAGCCTGGTATGTTAAATTAAAAGCAAAGAAGTAAACTTTCCCGATTTCGGGAGTTCCAAATAGAATCCCGGAATCACAATATTTTAAAAGTCGATAAACAAGGAGAAGTAATTTTTTACTCTCCTTGTTTATTGAAAATAAAGTCCGGAAGAAAACGTTTTTTATAGGAATGACAAGGGGATGATACAATGCTGAAAGAAAAAACAATACAAGGTTTGTTGGTACTGGCGCTGTTTTTGAGCTGGGGTTTTTTGTCCTGCAGCAAGAGCAAAACGGGACCATCACCCAATCCGCCCGCTCCCGTTGTTACACCCAAACTGAGTGTCCAGGATGCCTCCATGGCCCGACCGTTGAAGGATAGCGTCATGACATTCTATCTCTATCTTGCCAAGGCCACCACCCAAGATGTTTCGGTGGATTACAATGTGGTGAGCGGAAGTGCTGTTTCTCCTACCGATTTCCAGGCCGTTTCAGGCACCGTGACCATTCCGGCGAGTCAAACACAGGCGCAAATAGATGTCACCATTAAAGGTGATTCAACCAATTTGCGTCAGCCCAACCTTCAGTTTCTGGTGAAACTGTCCAACCCACAAAACTGTACCCTGGCCAGTGACAGTGCTGTGGGGACTATTATTACCGAAAACGGGACGTATCTTCCTACGGATACCACCGGTTTCGATACTCCCACCGCTTATTCAGGATACCAGCTGGTATGGAGTGACGAGTTTTCCGGAAACCAGTTAAATTCCAATTACTGGTCACTCGAAACCGGTAACGGAACCGGAGGTTGGGGAAACAACGAACTGGAATATTACCGCGACAGCCCGCACAATGTTTTTATATCCGACGGGAACCTGGTCATTGAGGCCCGTAAGGAATCCTATGGCGGTTTTGACTACACTTCCGCCCGGATTAAAACGGAGGGAAAATTCAGTTTCCAGTATGGAAGAATCGATATCAGGGCCAAGTTACCCAAAGGCAAAGGCCTGTGGCCTGCGCTGTGGATGCTGGGTTCCAATATTACCTCTGTGGGCTGGCCTGCCTGCGGAGAAACCGACATCATGGAATTAATCGGCTCCCAGCCTTCAACGGTGCACGGCACCATGCACTGGGCCACCACGGCCGGCAACGACACGTTCAAAAGCGCTACCTATAACTCGTCTTATGGGGACTTTTCCCAGCGGTTTCATGTGTTTAGTCTTGTTTGGTCTCAGGATACCCTGAAATTTTATGTGGATGATAACCTGTATCTCACCGGAACCAAAACCGACGTGGGCAGCGCCAATTATCCCTTCAATGCAAAACAATTCCTGATCTTTAATGTGGCTGTAGGGGGCGGTTTTCCCGGAAACCCGGATGCCACCACCGTCTTTCCGCAACGCATGTTTGTGGATTATGTTCGCGTTTTTCAGCGTACGAAGAAATAAGGAGATTACTGAATTTTGAATCTCTCATCATGAAAAAATAAAAAATAATGGGGCTGTCTGAATCTCATAACGTGATTTTTAGATGGTCCCATTTATTTTTCGATAAATCTTGACCAGATTATTTAATTATTAGATGTGAAGAAAATTAAGTCCAAAATTTTAACCAGTTACAAGAGCGGTTTTTTCCTCCAGAAATCCCTTTTTTTGGGACTGTTGGTATTTGTCCTGATTTCCTTTCCCGGATGTAAAAAAAATAACCCCACCAACAATCCTCCCGTAAACAACGATAGTATCCCTACCCCGGTGAAATCCGATGTTGCGTTCTGGATGACCAACGCCGATCAGTCGGTGTTGTTTCAGGAGCAAACACAAGCCGGTCTGGTCTTTAGTTCCACCCCCAACGGAAATTCCACCATCGATGTGGATACCACCCAGACCTATCAGTCCATTGATGGTTTTGGTTTTGCGCTGACAGGTGCCAGCGCCGAATTGATCAACTATCTTTCGCCCAATACGAAAGCAGCGCTGCTGAAGGAATTATTCCTGACCGATTCAACGAATATCGGTGTGAGCTATCTGCGCATCAGCCTCGGGGCCTCGGACCTGAGCAGCGAGCCCTTTACCTACGATGAGTTGAATCCGGGCCAGACATCAGATACCGCCCTTCAGAATTTCACTCTCGAAAAAGAAAAGAAAGACCTGATCCCGGTGCTGCAAAAGATCGTGGCGCTGGATCCTTCCATCCAAATCATCGCGACCCCCTGGACGGCACCCATTTGGATGAAAACCAACGACAACTACGAAGGAGGCAGTTTGAAAACCGAGTACTATGGCGTGTATGCCAAATACTTTGTGAAATATATCCAGGCCATGGAGGCGGAAGGCATTCACATTACAGCTGTTACCCCGCAGAACGAGCCGCTGAACGCGTATAACAATCCGGCCATGCTCATGACGGCCGCCGAAGAGGACGTGTTCGTGAAAAATTATCTCGGACCGGCTTTCAAAGCAAACCACCTCGACACCAAGATCATTATCTACGACCACAACCTGGATCATCCGGAATATCCGATCTCGATCCTGAGTGATACCGCTGCCGCAAAATATATCGACGGGTCCGCATTCCACTTATACGCCGGGGACATCAACACCATGTCCACGGTTCATAATGCTTTTCCCAACAAGAACCTTTATTTCACTGAACAATATACTTCCTCCAGCGGAAATTTTGGTGGCGACCTGGACTGGCATGTTAAGAATCTGATCATCGGGGCCACCCGAAACTGGAGTAAGAATGTCATTGAATGGAATCTGGCCTCCGATCCCACCCAGTCGTTGCATACCAACGGGGGATGTTCCACTTGTCTGGGTGCCCTGACCATCGGATCAAATGACGCCGTCACCCGGAATGTCAGTTACTACATTATCGCCCAGGCGGCGAAATTTGTGAGACCCGGTTCCGTGCGCATCGGATCAAACAATACCGGTGATCTGCTGGATGTGGCATTCAAAACTCCGGATGGAAAAAAAGTACTGATCGTTCTCAATTCCGGAAGTTATTCCGCCACGTTTAACATCCGTTTTCGCGGAAAGATCGTTTCTCCAACCCTGGCCGCCGGTGCGGTGGGAACTTTTATTTGGAAATAAAAAATACATCATGTTATGAAATTAAAAATTACCATTCAGCTTCTGGCGGCCTCGCTGCTGGCATTCACAATGCCGGCCCGAAGCCAGACAACGAATTTTTCCGGCAGGAAGATCGAAATTATCACCACTGCCAAAAACACCAACCTGAGACTGACACCGGTGGGTTCCGTTCAAATGAAGCCCGCTGCCCAGCCCCTGGAAAGAGAATCGTGGATCTTTGTGGATCCTACCAAACAATTCCAAACGATCATTGGGATCGGTGGCGCCCTGACGGATGCTTCCGCGGAGACTTTCGCACAACTTCCCAAAAAACAACAGCAGGAATTCCTGACGGCGTATTATAATCCCGTGAAAGGCATCGGCTATACTTTTGGCCGCACCAACATCAACAGCTGCGATTTTTCGAGCGAAAGCTATACCTACGTTGCCAAAGGCGATTCAGCGCTGAAAACCTTCAGTGTGGCACATGATCTGAAATACCGGATTCCCTTTATCAAGGATGCCATGAAAGCTGCCGGCGGGGATCTGAAGGTCTTTGCCAGCCCCTGGAGTCCTCCGGCCTGGATGAAGACCAACTACAACATGCTGCACGGTTGTAAACTTCTGCCGAAATACCGCCAGGCTTGGGCCAATTATTATGTGAAATTTGTCAATGCCTATGCCGCCCAGGGAGTGCCGATTTGGGGGCTGACCGTGCAGAATGAGCCCATGGCAAACCAGACCTGGGAATCCTGCATTTATACTGCCGATGAGGAACGCGATTTTGTGAAAAATTATCTGGGTCCTACCCTTGTAAAAGACGGAATGCGTAACGTGAAACTGATTGTCTGGGATCATAACCGCGATTTGTTGTATCAGCGCGCCAGCGTGATCCTGAACGATCCGGAGGCCGCAAAATATGTCTGGGGTGTGGGCTATCACTGGTATGAATACCTGAAAAACGGAGTGATGCTCTTTGCCAACGAAGCACGTGTTCACCAAGCGTATCCCGACAAACACCTGATCTTTACCGAAGGCTGCGAAGGCCCGTTCAACTTCAGCCAGTTGCACGACTGGAACCTGGGCGAATTTTACGGCCGCTCCATGATCCATGATTTCAACGACGGCACCGAGGCCTGGACCGACTGGAATGTGCTTTTGAATGAAAAAGGCGGGCCCAATCATGTGAAAAATTACTGTTTTGCACCCATCATCGCCAATACCCAAACAGGACAGCTTATTTTCACCAACATTTATTATTACATCGGTCAGTTTTCAAAATTCGTGCGGCCTGGCGCCAAAAGGATCATCAGCGCTTCCAGCGCCAGCAAACTGCTCACTACCGCCTTCAGGAACCCTGACGGCAAGCTGGCCATCATCGTGATGAATCCTACCGATCAGAAGATCACCTATCACGTCTGGATTGCCGGCGATGCGGCCACCACCACCAGCCTGCCACACTCCATCTCTACCTTGATCGTTGAATAGAAAACACCGAGCCATGAAAAGTAAATTAGGATATCTTCTGACGGGTTTGTTGCTGGTCTGTTTCTGGCAGACAGCCACAGCCCAACAGGTTCAGTTCTGGCTGACGAACACGGATAAGACCGTGCTGTTCCAGCGCCAGCAGGACCTTAGCTTTTCTCAACCTCCGGCAGACCTGAAAGATACTCCGCTGATCAGCGTGGAAGACAACCGTACTTTCCAGTCTGTCGACGGTTTTGGATTTGCCCTGACGGGAGGCAGCGCCTGGCTGATCGAACAGATGAGTCCTGCCGCACGACAGGCGCTGCTGAAGAACCTCTTTGCAGATGACGGCAACAACATCGGCACCAGTTACCTGCGAATCAGCATCGGTTCCTCCGATTTGAATGATCATGCGTATTCCTACGATGATGTTCTGGCCGGTCAGACCGATCCCGGGCTGAAGAAGTTTGACCTCGGACAGGATCTGCACACTGTGATCCCTGTGCTGAAACAGATCCTGGCCATCAATCCCGACATCAAAATTCTGGGTTCCCCCTGGTCTGCCCCGGCGTGGATGAAAACCAACGACAGCACCCGCGGCGGCAGTCTGAAACCGGAATACTATGAAGCCTATGCCCATTATTTCGTCAAGTACATCCTGGCCATGAAAAAACACGGCATCCGCATCGACGCCATCACCGTGCAAAATGAACCCCTTTACCCGGGCAACAATCCGAGCATGCTGATGTATGCTTCGCAGCAGGATGAGTTTATCAAGAATTTTTTGGGACCTGCGTTTCAAAAGGCGGACATCCATACCAAGATCATCATTTATGATCACAATGCCGATCGTCCGGATTATCCCATCCAGATCCTGAATGATCCGCAAGCACGGAAGTATATCGACGGGTCGGCCTTTCATTTATACGGAGGAAAGATCAGCGCCTTGAGCGACGTGCACAATGCCTATCCCAACAAGAATCTTTATTTCACGGAATTGTGGGTGGGGGCCCCCGGCAACTTCGCCAAAGACATTCCGTTCCATATCAACCAGCTGATCATCGGCGCCATGCGCCACTGGAGCAAAAATGTTATCGAATGGAATCTCGCATCCAGTCCCGACTATACGCCCCATACTCCGGGTGGATGCAATATTTGTCTGGGGGGGATCACCCTGCAGGGTGATTCGGTCACCCGGAATCCCGGCTATTACATCGTCGCCCATGCCGCCAAATTTGTACGTCCCGGTTCGGTGCGGATTGCCTCCAACCGGGTGCTGGGACTCAACGATGTGGCCTTTAAAACCCCGAAAGGAAAAACGGTTCTCCTTGTCATCAACAATGGAAAGAAAGTGCAGGATTTTGATGTTTGGTTCCACGGACAGGTCTTTTCTTCGAGCCTGAATTCCGGATCCGTAGGAACCTATGTTTGGTAATCTTAAAAAAGAATTTGAAAATGAAATCATTTAAATATTTTTTGTTCGCATCGCTTTTACTCGTCTTTATGGGTTGCAGTAAAAAAAGCGATTCCAATGGCATCCTTTACGGGACGCCGGCGGCCGACTTCACTTATAATCCGGTGAATTCCACCGACAGTGCCAACTATATCGTTTTTCATGGCAAAGCCTCGGGAAACTATAGTTATCTCCAATGGGCGATGGCGGGTGAAACGCTGCAGCAGGACACCACGTTTACCTATTATTTTCCTAAAAAAGGAATCTATTCGGTCTCTTTGACGCTATACCTGCCAAACGGAAGTACCGTTTCCACCTCCAAAAATGTTACCATAGCTTCTGACGACCCTAACTATGTTCCCAACAAGCTGATCTGGAGCGATGAATTCAACGGCTCCACCCTGAACACCCAGGATTGGAACTACGATCTGGGTCAGAGTGGCTGGGGCAACAACGAATGGGAGAATTATACCAACCAAAATGCCATCGTCAATAACGGATTTTTGTCCATTGTGGCCAGGCTGGTGGGCCCCGGGCAGCATGTGGGCGATTATACGTCCTCCCGCATCAACACCGCGGGAAAAGAAGAATTTCTTTACGGAAGGGTGGAAGTGCGTGCGAAGCTCCCGGGCGGAAGAGGCACCTGGCCGGCATTCTGGATGCTCGGTTCCGACATCGGCAATGTGGGCTGGCCGGCCTGCGGCGAACTCGACATCATGGAAAATGTGGGGTATGATCCTACCTGGGTTCAGGGTTCCATTCACACGCCTTCCAGCTACGGGAATACCGTGAACTTCGGTAGGGTGCAGCTGGCTGATTGCGACAGCGCCTATCATATTTACGGCATGACCTGGACTCCCAGTAAGATCGAATACTGGATCGATGACCCATCGAAACCATATTATACCTATGATCCGGCGGTGAAGACCCCCAACAACTGGCCCTTCAACAAACCCTGTTTCATTATCCTGAACCTGGCCATCGGAGGTAACTGGGGCGGCGCCAAGGGCGTGGATGATTCTGTCTTCCCGCAGACCTATAAAATCGATTATGTGAGAGTATATTCCTATCAGTAAATGGATTATACCACCAGAACCAAAATGAATTGTCATGAAAAATTTTAAAATCACCTTGCTGGTCCTCGGATTGCTGACCATGGTCTTCACCCTGCCGGCTTACAAAGAGGCCAGGCAACATTCAATGAATCAGTTCATCCATGTGGATAAACAAAATCTGATCGCCCCCGACGGGAAACCTTTCCTGATCAAAGGGATCAACCTGGGCAACTGGCTCAATCCCGAAGGCTATATGTTTCTGTTTGGCGAAGTGAATTGTTTTCACCTGATCGACCAGTCGTTGAAAGAAATGGTGGGTCCCCAGTTTGTCAATCAGTTCTGGCGGAAATTCCAGGACGGCTACATCACGCGTCAGGACATCCATTTTATTCATGAAGCCGGGATGAATACGGTGCGTATACCGTTTCATTACAAACTGTTCACCAAAGAAAATTATATGGGCAGCAACGATCCGAATCGTGGATTTGAACTGCTCGACCGGGTGATCTCCTGGTGCCATGAGGAAGGTATTTATGTGATCCTGGACATGCACGATGCCCCCGGAGGCCAAACCGGCGACAACATTGACGACAGTTACGGCTATCCCTGGCTGATGGTAAATGAAAAAGATCAGGAACTCTATTGCAGCATCTGGGAGCGCATTGCCCGTCATTATGCCGATAATCCCACGGTGTTGGGATACGATCTGCTGAACGAACCCATTGCGCCTTACTTTGGAAAAGACATGGATATGCTCAACAAGCAGCTGGAACCGCTTTACGAACGCGTTGTGAAAGACATCCGGAAAGTAGATAAAAATCATGTGATGATCCTGGGCGGCGCCCAATGGGACGGGAATTTTAAGGTCTTCCACGATTATCATTTTGACAAGAATATGATGTACACCTGCCATCGTTACTGGTGTGACACGGTACAGAAAGCCATCCAGGACTTTCTGGATTTCCGGACTAAAACCGATCTTCCGCTGTACATGGGCGAAACCGGTGAAAACAACGATGCCTGGATCCACGGGTTCCGGACGCTGCTTGAGAAAAACAACATTGGCTGGACATTCTGGCCTTACAAGAAAATGGTTAAATCCAGTTGCATGGTTTCCATCAAGGAACCCAAATACTGGAACCGGATCGTAGAATTTACCCACCAGGACAATTCGTCGTTTAAAAAAATCCGGGAACACCGGCCCGCGCAGGATACCGTCAGGATGGCCCTGGACGAATTACTGCAAAATCTGAAGTTCTCCGATTGCAAGATCAACAAAGGATATATCCAAGCCCTGGGCATGAAACCCTGAAAATAAAGGTTATTTTGGTATTAACACATAAAAAATAAGATCATGAAAAAGTGGATCGCCACCTATGGCAGTGCAGAAAAAAAACAGGCAATGCGGATTTTCCCTCTTGCCTTTAGGACGGCTTTGCTGTTCTCGTTTCTCTTTTTAGTTGCCTTTTCCTCGTGTCAACGAACGGACAACAAGCAGGATAAGCTTTCAAAAGCCTATCTTATGTCGCATCTAACCACCAAAGAAAAGATCGACCTGCTGGGAGGTGTGAACATGAGCACCAAGCCCATTCCCAGGTTGGGGATCCCTTCCATTCGCATGGATGACGGCCCGCTGGGCGCACGTTGGGGACGCTCCACTTCCTTTCCTTCCGGGATTGCGCTGGCGTCTACCTGGGACACTACCCTGGTAAGGAAAATCGGTCAGGGCATCGGTAGGGAAGTCCGCGGCAAAGGCCGTAATATCATTCTGGGCCCCAATGTCAACATCGCGCGGAATCCGCTCAACGGCAGGACCTTTGAAGGCTTTGGCGAAGATCCTTTCCTGACCTCCCAAATGGGCGTCAGCTATATCCTCGGTGTCCAGGAAGAAGGCATCGGCACCACGGTGAAACATTTCGTGGCCAACAGCCAGGAGTTTCACCGGATGAGTATCGACGAAAAAATCGATGAACGCACGTTGCGCGAAATTTACTTTCCGGCATTTAAAGCGGCCGTGCAACGGGCACACTCGCTGGCCATCATGACGGCTTACAATAAGGTAAACGGAGAATTCTGCAGCGCCAACCACTTCTTGTTGAATGAAGTGCTAAGAAAAGAATGGCATTACGACGGGTTGATCATGTCGGACTGGGGGGGTGTGCACTATGCTTTCCCCACGGTCAACAATGCACTGGATCTGGAGATGCCTTTCGGAACCTATCTGAACGAAAAGACCTTGCTGCCGGCACTTGACAGCGGCAAGGTAAAAATGGCCACCATTGATGACAAAGTGGATCACATTTTAAGCGCGGCTTACCAATTAAAGGTACTGCCCACGATGGCCTATCCGCAACATTTGATCGACACATTGCTGAACACCAAAGAAACACAGAAAGATGCTTTGCAGGCAGCCGTTGAGGCCATTGTCTTGCTGAAAAACGAGCATCATCTTCTTCCCCTTGACGGGAATAAGAAATTAAGGATTGCCGTGATCGGTCCGAATGCCGCTTTTGCAAGACCCGTGGGTGGCGGAAGTGCAGAAGTACATCCCAATTTTACGGTCAGTCCGTTATCGGCATTGCAGCATGCCCTGAAAGGGAAAGCCGTCATCGACTATGCCCCCGGCATTCTGTTCCAATATCCCCAGCCCATCGCCCCGGAGTTTTTCTATCAGAATGATGGTGTGACCCACGGGTTAACGGCAGAGTTTTTTCATAATGATAGTTTGGCAGGGACACCGGTTGTCACCAAAGCAACACAAATCGACTACCGACAGGGTGCAGCGCAGGTTACCCCCGTGGCAACCCATCCTGATTTTAAAGGGAAGTTCTCGGTGCGTTGGGTTGGGAAACTTAAAGCACCGGTTACCGGTGAATATGTTTTTAACTTCCATTCCGTTGGCCGGTCGGTTCTGTATCTGAACAACAAAGAGGTGCTGAAAACCGGAAAAACACCTTACTGGCAGGGCGGAAAAGGAAACGTTTACAAGGTCCGGCTGGAAGCCGGGAAAATGTATGATGTGAAAGTTGAATATCATGCCCCGTTGCCATATAGTCCCGATATGGGCGTGAGCCTGATGACCACGTTGAACTGGCGGTATCCTTCCGGGACTTCCGTTGCCAAAGCCGTGGCTGCTGCCCGCAAGGCGGATGTGGTCCTGGTTTTTGCCGGCACATCGAACCATTTTGAATCGGAAGGTTTCGACAGAAAGAACCTGCAACTACCCGAAAATCAGAACGAGCTGATCCGGAAAGTAGCTGCTGTCAATAAAAAAACCGTGGTGATCCTGACTTCCGGTGCCCCGGTTGCCGTGGAACCGTGGGTCAATCAGGTTCCGGCCGTGCTGGAGACCTGGTTTGACGGTGAGTTTATCGGTCAGGCCGTGACCGATGTGTTGCTGGGTTACAGCAACCCGTCGGGAAAACTGCCGGTCACCTTCCCGCAAAGCATGAAGCAGGAACGGGAATCCTTTGCGCATTAAACGCATAATGACACACTGCTGACCTATTCAGAGGGCATCTATGTGGGCTACCGTTATTTTGACACAAAGCATATCAAACCGAGTTTCCCGTTTGGTTTCGGTCTGTCGTACACCACTTTTAAATACAGTGATCTGAAGGTTATCCAGGATACCACCGGCGGCAAATACCAGGTGCAATTATCCTATACCATTACCAATACCGGCACGCGCAGCGGCGCCGAGGTTTCCCAGGTCTATGTGCATGAACACAATCCGAAAATCGACCGCCCGTTCAAGGAGCTGAAAGGATTTGCAAGAGTCGATCTGGAACCCGGCGCTTCGCAAACCGTCCACATAACGCTACCAAAAAATGCCTTCGAGTATTTTGATCCCCGGCAACATGCCTGGGTGATGGACCGTGCGGTTTTTGATATCATGGTAGGTTCTTCCTCCGAACAGATCCTGCTGACAGACCGCCTGAACTGGAAGTAATTAGGAAGCATATTTATTAGGATGGAATATTGATTCATTTGGGTATATTTGGTGAGATGAAACAGGTGGCCCCTGTGAATCAATATTTTTCCGAACACTTTAATCATATTTAACGATAAAAAAATGGAGAAAGAGAGTACTTACAACAAAAACCTGGTAATTGTTATTGCCACGGTAGCCGCCACCGGGGGGCTGTTATTCGGTTTTGACACCGGCGTGATTTCCGGGGCCATTCCCTTCTTTCAGCGGGACTTTCTGCTGAGCAACAGCATGGTCGAAAACATCACCACCGCCGGCCTGATCGGGGCTGTGATCGGTGCCATGTTTACGGGCCGGTTGTCCGATATCTTCGGAAGAAAAAAGACCATCCTGGGCGCATCCTTTATTTTTGTGCTGGGCGCCGTTTGGTCGGGATGGGCACCCAATCCCCATTCCCTGATCATTGCCCGTTTGTTCATCGGCCTGGCCATAGGGATTTCCTCCTTTTCCGTGCCGTTGTACATTGCGGAGATCTCTCCCAATCACATCCGGGGACGGCTGGTATCCTTATTTCAGCTGTTGATTACCATCGGGATCCTGGTGTCCTATTTAAGTGATGAGGCTTTCGCCAACAATGCGAATCCGGAATCCTGGCGGCCCATGTTTTATGTGGGGGTCATTCCCGGCCTGATCCTGCTGATCGGGATGATTTTCCTGCCGGAAACCCCGCGTTGGCTGATGAGTAAGGGGCGCGAGGAAGAAAGCCGCCGCATCCTCAAGAAAATTGAAGAACCGGCAGAAGTGGAGAACTCCATGAACAGCATGAAGGAAGAGATCGCAAAATATAAAGAACGTGCCCGGTTCACCGAAGTCTTCAAACCCTGGCTCAGAACGGCGTTGATGATCGCCGTAGGTATCATGTTTTTCCAGCAATTTGTGGGGATCAACACGGTGATCTATTACAGTCCGAAGATTTTCCTGATCGCCGGATTTGAAGGGGCCCGGGCCGCCATCTGGGGCGCCGTCAGTGTGGGCGTCATCAATGTGTTTTTCACGGTACTTTCTCTGTTTATGATCGACCGGCTGGGAAGAAGAAAACTGTTCTTTATCGGCACCGTGGGGATCGTTGTATCCCTGGTAGCCCTGGGCGCCGTGTTTGCTTTCCTTCCCGCGTTAGGCACCATGGGAAAATGGCTGGCCATTATTTTTGTATGGGTTTACATTGCCTTTTTTGCCATCAGCCTGGGACCCCTGGGATGGTTGTTCATCTCGGAGGTTTTCCCCTTGCGGGTGAGAGGCATCGGTTCGTCCATCGGTTCGTTGTCGAACTGGTTTTTTAACGGGGTGGTGGCGTTTACCTTCTTCAAGATCATCAAACTGTTTACCATGCCCGGCACCGGGATCATTACCCATGAAAAGGTCTATGATGCGGCAACGCATGCCTCTACATTGCAAGCAGTCAACAACGGCAATCCGGCCGGGGCATTCTGGTTCTATGCCATTCTTGGAATTCTTGGACTTGTCTGGGGTTATTTCTATCTGCCCGAAACCAAAGGGGTTTCTTTAGAAAAAATCGAAGAACACTGGCGGCAGGGTGGAAAACCCAGAGATTTGAAAGAATAAATTTGAGTAAGCTTTGTGAAAAACCCGGTGGAAACGCCGGGTTTTTTTTGTCCTGAGATGTCAGAAAACAGCTGGATTTTCTGAATTTCCCATCTTCCGGGAGACCGGGTCCCCAACCTACCGATGAACTTCCGGGGGAATGATAATTTTTTTTGAATCACGGATTTTTTTGCCTATATTTGTTATCAAATAAACACTAATTACTACACTAAACTATTAAGCAATAATTACATAAAAATTCCGTTTCAACAGTTACGTTCTTACAAAAAGACCTCAATCAGGTTTCAGTAACAAGTTTAATTTTTTTGAAATCTAGCGAAGCACGAAACCACGTGCTGCCTAAACGCGTTTTTCTTTGGTCGCTTCACGACCCCTATTCAGAGAAAACACAGGTACTTCGGAAGACTATTTTACGTCCCACAAACTAAAATTCAAAAAAATGCCCCATTATTATTTCCCCCAAATCAACAGATGATTCCCCCATCCGGATCTGTCGACTTCGTATAAGTCGACAGTGCGGATTCTTCATGAATTAAAATAACTGAGAAAGTCTCAAATTAATTTTTGTGATCATGAAATCTAAATTTACTATGTTATGAAACGAATCACTTTTTTTATTGTTTTGCTGTTGCTGAATGTCCCGCTTCTTGCGCAGGTCACCATTCAGGGCACAGTGAAATCTGCACAGGACGGCAGTCCGCTTCCCGGGGTCAGTATCCTATTAAAAGGAACTACCACGGGAACGGTCACCGATCTGAACGGTAACTACTCCCTTAGTGCTCCTGCAACCGGCACCCTGGTCTTTTCCTATGTCGGTTTTCAGACCCAGGAGATTGTCATCGGAACGCAACGGACCATTGACGTTGAGTTAAAACCCACGGCGTTGGGTTTGAACGAACTGGTGGTCGTCGGGTACGGTACCACCAAGCGAAAGGATCTTACCGGTTCCGTAGCGTCGGTGGTGGGAACCCAACTCAGCCGGGTAACCGCAGCCTCTCCCATTGCAAACCTGCAGGGACAGGTGAGTGGTGTCCAGATCATCAACAACGGGCAGCCGGGGTCGGCGCCGCAGATCCTCATTCGCGGGGTCGGGTCCATCGAAGCCGGCACCAATCCGCTTTATGTGGTGGATGGGGTGATCACGGATGACATCCGGAATCTGGACCCCAACAATATTCAGTCTATCGATGTCCTGAAGGACGCTTCCTCCGAAGCCATTTACGGCGCCAGGGGTTCCAATGGGGTGATCATGATCACCACCAAGAGCGGTTCTGCCGGCAAGATGCAGGTGCATTATGACGGATATTTCGGCCTCAGGTCGATTGTCAACAATGTCAAGATGGCCGGCACCGAGTTGTATGAAAACTATACCAATGCCGCACTGGTGCGTGAAGGAAATGCGCCTGCATTTTCGCCGCTGACACTGACCTACAATACCAATTGGCTCAAGGAGATCACCCGTGTGGGGAATGTGAATCAGCATACGGTTTCCATCAGCGGCGGAAGCTCCGACATCAATTACTTCATCAGTCTGGGCTATTACGGTGAAAAGG
Source organism: Candidatus Sulfidibacterium sp. (assembly GCA_046706345.1). Classification (GTDB taxonomy): domain Bacteria; phylum Bacteroidota; class Bacteroidia; order Bacteroidales; family F082; genus Sulfidibacterium. The sequence goes on along the minus strand of JBJKPL010000335.1, from coordinate 11,830 downwards.
GGGTGTTGCTGAAGAACGATTACCAGCGGGTTTCCCTGATGGTAAACAACAAATATCATGTGGCCAAATTCCTGACCATCGGCAACAACCTGAATTTCTCTTCCTATAATTCCAATAATCCCGACAACAACGCATACAATGAAGCCTACCGGCAGGGGCCTAATTTCCCGCCACAATACGCCAATGGAAACTGGGGCTGGTCCAACAACATCAATAATGTGGGCAATCCCGTGGCCGAATTGTATTATTACAACAATAAAAGCAAGGGATATCGATTTATCGGATCGCTGTATGGCGAAGCTAAGATCATCCCCAGCCTGAAATTTCGATCCAATTTTGGTCTGGATATCGAGCAGAATCGGGGCATTGTTTACAATCCTGCCGACTCGGTGTCGCCCAACCAGATGAACGCCATCAGCAACCTGAGTGTATCAGACAACGGATTGAACCACTATACCTGGGACAATTATTTCACCTTTGATAAATCCATCGAAGGGGTCCACAACATTAATGTCGTGTTGGGGGTGACCTCCGAACTCTATCAGTCGTATTATCTGACCGGATACCGCCAGGATGTTCCGCCACAGGAAAATTACTGGTATCTGAATCTGGGCAATGCGGCCACGGCTACCAACTCCAACGGAGGCGACAAATGGACCCGGTTATCTTATTTTGCCCGGGTATCATATAATTTCAAAGCCAAATATCTGTTTACAGGTACACTGCGGCGTGAGGGATCCTCTCGATTTTCGACCCAGAACCGATGGGGGTTGTTTCCTTCTCTGGGCCTGGGATGGCGGATCTCGGATGAGAACTTCATCAAAAATGTGAAATTCATCAGTAACCTGAAACTGAGAGCCAGCTGGGGCCTTGTCGGGAATGATAACATTCCCACCAATGCTTTTCTGTACACCATCAATACCGGGTTGAATTATCCGTTTAATCAACAGATCAATACCGGATCTTCCATCACCGATATCAAAGATCCCAATTTGAAATGGGAGACTTCCAACAGTATCGATATCGGATTGGATTTTGGTTTCTTTGACGACAAATTGACGGGAACGGTGGATTATTATAACAAGCAAACAAAAAATATGCTGTATCCTCTGCCCCTGCCTGCCATTCTGGGATCCACCAGTTATATTACCAATGTGGCCAAGATGGAAAACAAGGGGATCGAAGCCGCTTTGAACTGGAATCACAGTTTTAATAATGAGCTGAAGATTACCATCGGTGGAAATATCACTTTCAACACCAATAAAGTACTGGATGTTTCCAGTGGGAGCCCCATCAACGGGGGAAGCCTGAACAACGGGCAGACCACCACGCGCATCGCCGTAGGGCAACCGGTGGGTGTCTTCTGGGTGTATAAAACCGCGGGCATCTACAAGACCCAATCCCAAATCGACAACTCACCGCATATGTCGGGAGCCAAGGTCGGGGATCTGATCTATGTGGATACCAACCATGATGGGGTCATTAATGAAAAGGACCGTGTTTATGAAGGATCTTACCAGCCCAAAGCCTATTACGGATTTAACATCAGCATGCAGTATAAAGCCTTTGACTTTCTGCTGACCGGATACGGCAACCTGGGCAACAAGATCTACAACGGGAAAAAAGCCCAGCGCTGGGGCGGAGAAAACATTGAAGCTTCGCTGTCCAATTACTGGACCACCAGCAACAGCAACAGTAACATTCCCGCACCCTCCAACAATGTTCCGGTGGCTTCGGATTATTATCTGGAATCCGGAAACTTCCTGCGCGTCAACAACATCACGTTGGGATACACCATTCCGCTCCAAACCAAGACCATTACCAAGCTCAGGGTCTACCTGACGGCTGAAAATCCGATCACCATCAAGGCCTTTAGCGGATATAATCCGGTCCTTCAGGGCGGTGATATTCTGAGTAACGGAATCGAGCTCAGCCCGATCCCAACAACCGCCACCTATCTGTTAGGTGTTAATTTAAACTTTTAAACATTTGAAGCCATGAGAAAATATTGTATCATATTTCTAGTGAGTCTAAGCCTTGTCTTTTTGGACTCATGCAAAAAAAACTTCCTGACCGTTCCCCCCGAAGGGCAGGTTACCCCCAGTGGTTATTATTCCTCACCAGCCAGAGCAACGGAATTGGTGGATGCCATCTACAATAATCTGCTTCAATGGGATGAAAGTACCTTTTCCTGGTTGGGTATCACCAGTATCGCTTCTGATGACGCAGACAAAGGAAGTGTTTCGGGTGATACGGGTACGGATAAGAATCTGCTGGATGATTATACGTATACCTCCACGGATTTTTCCTGTAATGAGATCTGGGTAGCCAATTACCGCGGTATTTCACGTGCCAACAGGGCCCTGTCCATTCTGCCTTCTGTCGAGATCAGCAGCAAGCTGAAATACCGGCTGATTGCCGAAGCAAAATTTTTACGAGCCTTGTATTACTGGCGACTGGTTAGAGTCTTTGGCGGCGTTCCGCTGATCACCAAAGTGGTGGATCCCACCAATCAGGCTTCCGTCGATTCGGCTCAAACCAGGGCCACCATTACCCAGGTCTATAATCAGATCATCAGCGACTGGACGTATGCAGCTGACACCCTGCCTGAACGCAGCGGTTATGCCGCTTCCGATCTGGGCCGCGCTACCAAAGGCGCTGCCGAAGGCTTCCTGTCGAAAGTCTACATGTACTTAAAAGACTGGCAGAAAGCCTATGATTACAGTGGAATGGTCATCAGCTCGGGTCAGTATCATCTGGCTTCCGACTATGCCAAGATCTTCCGTCAGGCCGGTGACAACGGTCCGGGTTCTCTCTTTGAGATCCAGGCCGTCGGCGGTCCAGTAAACCTGGGTGTCCAGGGTTATGAAGTTTGCCAGGCTGTCCGAGGTCAGTTTGGTTGGGGATTCAATGTGCCTTCCCAATCGCTGGAAGATTCCTATGAATGTACCGACGGTTTGCCCATCAGCCAGTCACCGCTGTATGATCCCAACAATCCTACCAAAAACCGGGATCCCCGGTTGGCTGCTACGATCATTTTCCCCGGAGACACCATGTGGGACGGAACCGTCATCATCAGCAACCCTCCCAATCCGCGTTATAATAAAAAAGCCTATATCAGCCGGACGATGGAGACGTTTGATGGAAATGACTGGGAAAGCAACAAACATGTTCATTTGTTGCGTTATGCCGACATCCTTTTGGTCCATGCAGAAGCAGCCAATGAACTGGGTAAAACCACCGAGGCGCTGCAATACCTTAACATGGTCCGTGCACGGGTGAACATGCCGCCAGTAACCACTACCCAGCAGGACAATCTCCGCATGGCCATCTGGCACGAAAGAAGATGGGAACTGGGCATGGAACGGGATCGTCTCTTCGATCTGATCCGGGAAGGTCGTGCCGGACAGGTCCTCGGTCCCCTGGGATTTACCGCGCCGAAAAACAATCTGTTCCCCATTCCTCAGACTCAGATCGACCTCAGCAAGGGTTTGCTGACACAAAATCCGGGTTATTAAACATGAGGGGATGGAACTGGAGTCCTGTCCGGGAACCCATGCGGGTTCCCGGACAGGAATTCTTTTCCTGGTTTCACGAAAAGTCATAATTTATAAAAGAAAAGATACCATGAGACTGACAAAAATCATTGTTCTGCTTTTTCTTTTTGTAAATACGGGTTATCTTTGTGGATGTTCAAATAAAAACCCCGAAGGAACGCCGAAAAATCCTGTGTATAAAACCCTTTCCGACACCGCCCTGATGGATACCGTACAATTCTATACCTTTAAGTACTTCTGGGATTTTGCCGATCCCAACTCCGGCATGGCATATGAAAGGAATACCTCCGATGTGGTAACCACCGGCGGCAGCGGATTTGGCGTGATGGCGATCCTGGTGGGGATCCACCGTCATTTTATTACCCGTCAGCAGGGACTCGACCGGTTGCTGAAAATCGTGGGCTTTCTTGAAAAAGCCGACCGCTTCCATGGCGCCTGGCCCCACTGGATGAACGGCACGACCGGCCATGTAATCCCTTTCAGTACTTACGATGATGGCGGCGACCTGGTGGAAACCGCCTATATGATCGAAGGATTGCTGACGGCCAGGGAATTCTTCAACGGTACAGATTCCACCGAAACCAGCCTGCGCAACAGGATCCAGAAACTCTACGAAGGCGTGGAATGGGATTGGTATCAGCAGGGAGGAAAAGACGTCCTCTACTGGCACTGGTCGCCCGATTACGGATGGAAAATGAACATGCCCATCACGGGGTGGGATGAAGCCATGATCGTGTATGTGGAAGCCGCTGCTTCGCCTACGCATCCCATCAGCGCCGCGGTATATGAAAACGGCTGGGCTCATGGAACGGAATTTCCCAACGGACAATACACCCAGTTCCGGAACGGAAATGTTTATGAAGGGTATCAACTGCCGTTGGGACCCCCCTACGGCGGACCGTTGTTCTTTTCTCATTATTCGTTTTTGGGTTTGAATCCCAACGGGTTAAAAGATCAATATGCTGATTATTTCGTCCAGAATCAAAACCAAACCCTGATCAATTACACCTACTGCATCAATAACTCCGCGTACGGATCTTCGGGAAATATCTGGGGTCTCACGGCCTCCGACGACCCCAACGGCTATTCCGCCCATTCGCCTACCAACGACAACGGAACGATTACTCCTTCGGCAGCCCTTTCGGCCATTGTTTATACCCCGCAGAAATCCCTGAAGACGATGCGATATTTTTATGAGCATCTGAAAAGTAAAATCTGGGGACCTTATGGTTTCTATGATGCCTTTAATCAGCAAAAAAACTGGTATGCCACTTCTTATCTTGCCATTGATGAGGGCCCAATTATCGATATGATCGAGAATTACCGAAGTGGTTTGCTTTGGGACAACTTCATGAAAAATACAGACATTCAAAATGGTTTAAATAAATTGGGATTTACTTATGAAACAGTTAAAAAATGAAAACCTCAGGCGGCAGATCAAAGTGTTTTTTCTTTCTTTGATCCTGCTGATGGCAGGATCGTCCTGCCAAAACAGAACACCTGAAAAAGGGAAAGCCGCCTGGCAAAATGGGCATCAGTATGATGCCCAGATCCGGAAGTTAATGTCCAAAATGACCCTCGAAGAAAAGATCGGACAGTTAAACATGCTCAGCGGTGACGGTGCCGTTACAGGCCCCATCAGCAACACCAACATCATCCAGGAGATCAAACAGGGCCATGTAGGGGCCATGCTGAATTGTTATACGGCTTCCTATACGCGCAAGCTGATGGTGCTTGCCGTAGACAGCACACGCTTGCACATCCCGCTGTTATTTGGTTATGATGTGATCCACGGACAGCGGACCATTTTCCCGATCCCGCTGGGAGAATCCTGCAGCTGGGATCTGAAGTTGATGGAACGGGCCGCTCAGGTAGCCGCTGTGGAGGCTTCCGCCGAAGGCGTTCAATGGACCTTTGCTCCCATGGTGGATATTGCCCGCGATCCCCGCTGGGGCCGCGTGATGGAAGGCGCCGGTGAGGACCCGTGGTATGGTTCCTTGGTTGCCAAAGCCAAGGTGAGAGGCTTCCAGGGAACGGATCTTTCCAGCGACACGACCATTCTGGCTTGTGTTAAGCATGGCGTGGCTTATGGCGCCCCCATCGCCGGACGGGATTATAATACGGTGGATATGTCCATGCGGACGCTGTTGGGCGTCTATATGCCGCCCTATCATGCCGCCGTGGAAGCCGGAGTGGCGACGGCCATGTCTGCCTTCAACGATCTCAACGGAACCCCCTGTACCGCCAATGCCTGGATCTGGAAAACCATGTTCCGAAACCATTGGGGCTTTCAGGGTTTTGTTGTTTCCGATTATACCAGCATCAACGAGCTGATCAATCACGGGGTGGCCAAAGACCTGTTCGACGCCGATGTGCTGGCATTCAATGCCGGTGTGGATATGGACATGGTGGGAAACGGCTATGTCACCAACCTGAAGAAGGCGGTAGATCAGGGCCTGGTTTCTTTAAAGGCCATCGACAGCTCGGTGTACCGGATACTGAAAGCCAAGTATGAACTGGGCCTTTTCGACAACCCCTACAAATATTGTAATGAAGAACGTGAAAAAAATGACACCTTAACGCCCCAGCATCTGGCCGTGGCCCGTGAAGATGCCCGGGAATCCATGGTGCTGCTGAAAAACAGCAACCATCTGCTGCCGTTTTCCAAAAAGATCAGATCCATCGCCATTATCGGTCCTTTGGGGAATGACAAGTCCGACATGATCGGTTCCTGGTCGGCCGCCGGAGACCGCAATACCGAACCGGTTTCATTGCTGGAGGGTATAAAAAACAAACTCGGCTCCAATATCAGGATCTATTATGCGGAAGGGACCGGGATCAATTCAGAGTCCACCGATGGTTTTGCGCAAGCGGTTCGCATGGCCAAAAACGCCGATGTGGTTTTGCTGGCCCTGGGCGAAAGTGCCAACATGACCGGGGAGGCTTCCTCACGGGCTAACATCGGGTTGCCCGGAAATCAACAGGAACTCGCCGATGCCGTGATCAAAGCCAACAAAAACACCGCCGTGGTGCTGATGAACGGCCGCCCGCTGACGATTTCGCACTTAAGCCAGGTGGCCCCTGCCATCCTGGAAGCCTGGTTTGGCGGCACCGAAGCCGGAAATGCCATTGCCGATGTGGTATTTGGCGATTACAATCCCTCCGGCAAGCTGACCATGACCTTCCCCAGGTGCGTGGGACAGATCCCCATTTTCTACAGCCATATGAATACCGGCCGGCCTTATGATCCGCATAATCATTATACGACCCACTATATGGATTGCCCCAACACGCCTTTGTATCCCTTTGGCTATGGCCTTTCCTATACGGAATTTCAGTATGACTCGCTGAAGGTCAGTTCTCCGGAAATCACAACGAAAGACACCCTGACGGTGAGCGTGGTTTTGAAAAATGTGGGCTCTGTCGACGGTACCGAAGTCGCCCAGTTGTACATCCGGGATATGGTGGGAAGTGTGGAGCTTCCCGTGAAAGAGCTCAGAGGCTTTCAACGGGTATTTCTGAAAAAGGGTGAATCGAAAAAGCTGGTGTTCAAGCTCACCAATAAAGATCTGTCCTTTTACCGGAAAGACATGACTTTCGGGTCTGAACCCGGAAAATTTGAAGTGTTTGTCGGAGGTAATTCGGCTACGGAATACAAAACCGGTTTTGTTTTGGAATAATACACTGCGGACCGCTCCGGCTGACTGAAAGGCACAATTATAAAAACTCATGGGACCGTCTGAATTTCATAACGTGATTTTTAGAGGGCCCCATGGGTTCATCTTTACGTAACGCTAAAACGGAGAAGAGCATGATCACCAGGAAAATCAGTCGGAATAAGTTTCTCCCAAAAATACTGGTGTTCGGACTGGCCGTTATTCTGGGGCTGAATGCCCTGGGGCAGTCACCGACGCGGAAACCGGTCTATCTGGATCCACAGCAACCCATTGCGGCCAGGGTTCAGGATCTGCTTTCCCGGATGACACTGAAAGAAAAGATCTCCCAAATGGGGGCCCGCGAATCGGCGGTTCCCCACCTGGGGATCCGGGCTTATGACATCGGTACCGAATGCCTGCACGGTGTGGTGGCCGGAAATGTCAACACGACGGTCTTTCCTCAGGCCCTGGCACTGGCCAGTACCTGGGATACCGCCCTGATCCTTCATGTGGCGACTGCCATTTCGGATGAGGCACGTGCACTGGCTACCCAAGCCGGTAACCGGAAGTATCTTTCCTTTTTTGATCCGGTGGTGAACATAGCCCGGGACCCCCGATGGGGCCGGACAGAAGAAACCTATGGCGAAGATCCTTTTTTGGTTTCCGCCATGGCCGTGGCTTTTGTGAAAGGCCTCCAGGGCAACGACCCGAAATACCTGAAGGTCGTGGCCACGCCCAAACACTTTGTGGCCAACAACGATGACTGGGCCCGCCACAGCAGTTCGTCCAACGTGGATGAGCGGTCACTGCAGGAATATTATTTTCCGGCTTTTAAAGCCTGTATCACCCAGGGAAAGGCCCAGTCGATCATGCCTGCGTTGAATGCCCTGAACGGGATCCCCTGTACTGCCGATGGGGCATTGCTGAACGGGATTTTAAGAAAAGAATGGGGTTTTGACGGTTTTGTCGTTTCCGACGCCGAAGGGGTGTCAGACCTTTATGAAAATGGCCACCGCTATGTCCGAACACCGGAAGAAGCGGCGGCGGTGGGGGTGCATGCCGGCACCGATGTGGACCTCCGGACCACGTATCCGGATTATCTCTACAAGGCCGTCAGGGCGGGATATCTTACCGAAAAGGATATCGATACATCCGTAGCCCGGATCCTCACGGTAAAATTTAAATTGGGGATGTTCGACCCGCAGTCTATGGTGCCCTACAATAAGATCCCTAATCGTGTGGTGAACAGCGCAAAACACAGGGCCCTGGCCCTGCAAGCGGCACTCAGATCGATCGTGTTGTTGAAAAATCAGGATCACCTCCTGCCACTGGATAAAAAGATCCGTTCCGTTGCCGTGATCGGACCCAATGCCGATGTTTGCCGGTTTGGCGTTTACAGCGGCACCAATGACCAGACCATCACCCCCCTGGCGGGGATCCGGTCTGTAGTTTCGCCGCAGACGACCGTGCTTTATGCCAAAGGTTGCGGGATCTGGTCTGCGATCCAGCCGGAATTTTTATCACACGACAGTGCGGGGATCCGTTTGCCGGGATGGCAGGGTGCCTATTTCAGTAATCCCAGACTATCGGGAAAACCTGTCCTCAGGCGCTCAGATCCTCAGATCAACTTCAACTGGCGCTGGGGTTCTCCGGGAAAGGCTGTTTATTACGATAATTTTTCCGCCCGCTGGACGGCAACTTTGACACCGCCTGTCACCCGGGTATATCAGTTTCGGATGACCACGGACGACGGGGGCCGGCTTTCGATCGACGACCACCTGCTTATTGATGAATGGCACGATCAGTCGCCGACAACCTACACTGCTTCCATGAAACTGTTAGCCGGTCATCATTATAAAATCAAAATGGAATATTACGAGCATGTGGACAATGCCTGTGCCCACCTGGGCTGGGATTATGAACCTGGGATCCCAGTGGCGGCAAACATCGCAAAGAAAGCCGATGTTGCGGTGGTCGTGGTGGGTACGGACATCAGTGTCTCTTCGGAAGCACACGACCGGGACAGCCTCCAATTGCCCGGCTTGCAACAGCAGCTGATCCGGGCGGTGGAAGCTGCGAATCCCAGAACGGTGGTGGTACTGGTGAACGGAGGTCCGCTGGCCATTGATTGGACAAAAGCCCATGTTCCGGGAATTATCGAAGCGTGGTACGGAGGAGAGGAGGGCGGAAAAGCCATTGCCGATGTGTTGTTTGGAAATTATAATCCCGGAGGTAAGTTACCACTTACTTTTTATACTTCCATTGCTCAACTACCTCCCTTTTACGACTACAACGTCAGAAACGGAAGGACGTATATGTATTTTAAAGAAAAACCATTGTTTCCCTTTGGTTTTGGCCTCAGTTATACCCGGTTTGAATTCAGTAATTTGAAAATCCAACCCGGAAAAATCCATCCCGACGGAAAGATTTCGGTGCGTGTGGAAATCAAGAATACCGGGAAGCTGAAAGGGGATGAGGTGGTGCAGTTGTATGTCCGGGATGTTCAGGCAAAGATCCTTACCCCCAATAAAGAACTGAAAGGGTTCCGGCGGGTTACGCTGGATCCGGGGCAGCGTAAAACCATATCTTTTGATATTCCGGTAAGCGGGCTGGCCTTTTATCACAACGATGTGCACAAATGGATAGTCAATCCGGGCATTTATAAAATTATGATCGGCAGTTCTTCGGAGGACATCCGGTTATCCGGAGACCTGGAAGTGTTGCCATGACGCTGGGAACCCAGTGAATAAAGGATCATAACGCATAAAAAAACCCGGTGGAAACCGGGTTTTTTTATTGCAATATCATGTTACTCCACAAGGGGTTTCTCCTTGAAACGCCTTTCGTTCCAGTAAGCCCAGATGGCTACAATGACCACCACGGCCACTGTATAGTACACGAAATTCGGGATCGGAACCGGATCGCCTTTGGCGTAGGAGTGAAGGCCGGACAGAAAATAATTTACACCAAAGAATGTCATCAGGATGGACGAATATCCCAGCAGGGAAGCCAGGTTAAAGCTGAACTGGGATTTCATTCCCGGCAGACGGTGCATATGTGCAATAAAACTGTACACCAGCACGCTCACCAGCGCCCAGGTTTCTTTCGGGTCCCAGCCCCAGTAGCGTCCCCAGCTTTCGTTGGCCCAGATGCCGCCCAGGAACGTTCCCATGGTCAGCATGTAAAGCCCGATGGTCAGACTGCGTTCATTGATGGCGGTCAGCTCGCGAATGCGATCTACGATGACTTCCTTGTTTTTGGGTGATTTTAATATCGACAGGATCAGGTTGAAGAATCCCAGCAGGGCGCTCAAAGCCAGGAATCCATAACTGGCTGTGATGACCGAGACGTGGATCGTCAGCCAGTAGGATTTCAACACGGGCACCAAATTGGTGATCTCGGGATCCATCCAACTTAAATGGGCTACCATCAGGATGATGGATCCGAGGATGGTGGTGGCCGCCACGGTCATCATGGAACGTCTCGAGAAGATCAATCCGGCCAGCATGGTGACCCAGGCGATATAGATCATCGATTCATAACCATCGCTCCAGGGCGCGTGTCCGGATACGTACCAGCGCAGCGCCAGCCCGAAAGTCTGAACGATAAAGGAAACGACGATGATCCAGAGGAAGATTTTCAGAATGGATTTTAATGTCCGTGAATTCCTCAGCAGATCGATGAACAGGAGAATGATCATAATGAACCCGATGGTCCCGTAGATCATGCTTAAACGGTCGAAAATCATCCATTTGTTGTACAGGATCTCGGCATGGATCTTTTGCTCGGACGGGAGGAGGTTCCCGCCGTATTTTTTCTGGAAGTTGCTGATCTGTTTCACAAGCCCGTTGGCCATGACCGTGTTTCCGCCGCTGATGGCTTTGAGATACTGCGGGATCACGCCGGCCAGCATCAGGGAATCGGCAGAGGACAGTCCCGGAAGTTTGGTGTTGGCGGCAAGCCAGCTTTTATCCGGGTTTTTCGTGTTGGGGATCACTTTCAGGAAATCACCGTGATAGATCATGTAACAGATATTCATCCGTTCATCTACCTTGAGTATGTCGTTATCGGTTTGATCCCGCTTTGACGGGGCTTCTGCGGAGATCCGCTGGACATCCTGCTGCAGTTTGTAATCGCCGGTTTTTACATCAATAAAGTCCAGATAGGAGGCATAGTTCCCTTTGATCCCGATCTTTTTCTTCAGATCCTTGTCGCTGACTTTGATGATGGGAACCAGCTGCCAGTAGAGGGGGTTGCTCATCATACCCAGCAGGACCTGATCGGAATTGAGACCGTCGAAATTGTTTTTCCAGGCAATTTTGCGCAGCAGTTCGCTGGAAACAGAATTCATGGGTTTCATGCGTCCGTCCTGTGATTGGGTGACGAGACTTCCGAACCGGGCCGCTTCGGCTTTCGAAACCGTAGGAATTTGTTTTATCGAAAGATGGCCATGCTGGGCAAAAGCGGGTGTAGCCCCGACCAGCAGGAAGATCATCAGGATCATCACGGTGTTGCGGGCTTTGGAAGCTTTTTTCAAAAATCTTCCCAGGACCGCAAAACGGCTGTTGCGGTTCATCAGCGCCAGCACCATGCCCAGGGCCATGAGGAAATAACCGA
>JBJKPL010000334.1:0-9683 GCA_046706345.1 Candidatus Sulfidibacterium sp. | reverse complement strand
ATCCAGGGTTAATTGAATCGCGTTTTCTTTGGTGTTATTCGGTTCCACATCATTGCCATCGGGAATGGAGGTTGGCGTGAAGACATTTTTTAGCGAATAGGAACCATGGGTGGATGCGTAACTAAGAATCTCGATGTAATAGGTTCCGGCCTTGAGGTTGTGATAAATCAGTGTGTCATTATCACCGGCTCCATTGGATGTTGTGCTCTGCTTTAAGGCAGAAGCGCCATCGGTATCCCAAAGATTGAAATAAAAATTGAGGGAACTTTCCGGTATCCCGATTAGGGTTAAACTGCCATCCTGGGTGGTGGTGATTTTGAACCAATCATAGTTGTCCTCCGCTACGCCGACTTGCCCTGAAATGGTACTGTTCAAAGTGAAGGTGTTGGCGGCGTCAAAGGAGTCGTTTGGCTCTGTTTCAGTACTTTGAGCCCACAGGAGTGGATTAAGAAATAGAATGGCTGATAGAAATAGTAAAAATTTTTTCATGAGCTTGATTTATAGGTTAGAGTTTTGAAGGGAAGAAAAATGCTTGGATAGAGGGGCGACCCTCTATCCAAAACGATGAAATGGCATGAAGTTTATCTCTTGATGCGGTTACCGAAAACGGTCTCTTCCATGGCGTAAAGTGGCTTCATCTGTTTTTCAGCGGCCACCGACTGGGCTACTTGGTTCATATAGGTTTTCCCTTTTTTCCCTTTGCCACTTTCTCTGGCTTTTTGAAAATCGTATTCGGGGTTGATGTAAACAAAGAATACCAGTGTGGCCTGATTGCCATCAATTAGGCTGCTCATGTCGTGTTCGGCACCGTTTACATCGGATACCTTAAAATTGTAAAAATCAGTCCCAACGTCCTCAAACTTAGATTTTCCCTTTTGAACGGTTTCTCCTTTCTTTACCAATGATTTCAGAAGATCATCAAATTTTTCAAAAACAGGTTTCCTTTGCAGTTTTTTAAAATCAGTTACTATTAGCATGGGATTACGAGAAAAAAAATCGGTGGCATTCTTTTTTTTGCCCGCTATAACTGCATTTTTATCAAGCAAATACACTGTACCTGAGTGTATTTTTTTTTGGACAATTACATCCGGCTCGCCGGTATAGCTATCGTATGCCTCGGCAACGGCCGTACGCCCCAATCCTAAGGCGGATGACCAGGCATTTTTGTTCACATTTTTTGATGCCCCACTCTTTTTAAAAACAAGATTCGGCGTGTAATAAAAGTTCAGATCTGGAAAATCTGATTCATTCATCGTCGGGTTGTGCGGTCCCAGAACCACCACCACGACTTTAGGTTGATACTTCATTTGGCCAAGGCTTATCGCGGCAGTCAGCATCGCGATAAAGAAAAGTGAAATTGTTTTCATGTTTTTAATGTTTAATGATTTATGATTTAGTCAGAAAAACTCTTGTTTGCTTCTCTTCCGGGATATAGGCTCCCGCACTTTGTGCAGAAGTTGGCATAAGGCGTGGTGATGGGCGCCTCACAGTTTGGGCAGGTATGAATTAGTTTTTCGCCGCAGTAGGGACAATAGGTGTGAGTTTCTTCCAAAGTGCAGGAAAAACTACATCCCGGACAAATTTTAAATCGTAGCGATAACCTGTTGTTCATTTTTTCTTTTCGGATCCGTTGCCAATAGGTATGCCAAATAGTGGAACTTATTGTTAGATAGGAATTTTTGTTTATATTTGAAGGGAAAAGTCCGGGGAGATGTGGAAGTGCTTGTCTACTATGTAGAAGCGAATGGCAACAATTATTGAACCCAAAAAATGAAAAGATTCCGGTGCATATTTTTATTCCTGATTTTCATGGTTTCGATTTATGGGATCGATGCCCGGGTGAAGTGGGAGCCGCTGAAAACACCGGGAAAAATTGCCCAGGTCATCGGCGGTAATTCCCTGAATGATTACTGGCTGCTGGATTCTCAAAAAACCATCCTCCATTTTGATCACGGGAAGTGGGTTTCTTTTCCTTTCCATGATCTTTTCCCCGGTTTAAAAGCCAGGATCTATAACCCGGTGCTTTTGAATAAGGACCTGTTGGTGGTGTTGCTGGTGGATTATCAATGGAGAACGTATGTTGCCGAGATCCGTAAAGGGAAAATCAGGTGTTTTGGTTATGTTTGCGAGTCGCCGCTCTATCATGTAACCCTTGCCGGAAGCGTATTCTATGTTACCGGAGATTTCGGAATGGTGCTCAAATTCACCGATGACCACTGGAGCCAGGTGCCTTCGCCCATCACCGCCCACATTTTTTCTGCGGTGAGCGATTCCAAAGGAACGTTGTGGCTGGGGACCTTCGGCCAGGGACTTTTCTCGTGGGACGGGAAGCACTTCCGTGAATTTCCCTTGCCCGAGGAAGTGGGAAATGCCAACATCCCCGAAATGAAATTCTATCATGATACCCTGTATGTCAACACTTCCCGTGAGATCACCTACAGGTTTGTCAATCACCGGTTCAGGAAAGTGGATCCAAAACAATCGCCGTTTATCCGGAAGGAAGTCTTTACCAAAGAGGGGTATTATGTTTTGAAAGGACATGGGTCCTTTGCCAAACAGGTGCCCTATCTTTATAAGATCCGGGCTTTTCAGACGCTCTCAGACGGGCATAGCCTGTTGTTGACACAATCGGAAGAACTCATGACCGACCGGCAGGTAAAAGGCAATTTCCTGATGGATTTTGCTTCCGTTTTTGGGCTCAGCGGCCCCGAGTTCTCCTTTGGTGGTGTCAACCCGAAACCCGGGGAAAGCAAAAATTCCCTCTACCGGATCACCCGGCCGGAAATTATCATCTCGGATTTTAACAACGACCGGCGACCCGATATTTTATTGTTCAATATCTCAGACCGCCGGCGCCCGTATTTGTTCCTGAACGAGAACAACGGAAGCTTTACAAACTATACCGTACCGCTGGGCCTGGCTGACTTTTCTTTCAACGGACTTTTTACCTATGCCTACGACCTGAACGGGGACCGGATCCCCGAGATCATTACCTCCGATTATCAAAAAGGCAGTTTTTTTCTCAGGATCTATTCCCGGATTTCCGGAAAATACCAGACGATATTTACCTATAAGATCCCAAAACAATTCTCCATCAGCCCGATCACCAATATCGCCGTGGCGGATATAGATCAGGACGGTGATCTGGACATCCTGGCCGTCTATGGATACAGCCGTTCGGGAAAGGGCACGATACAATTCCTGAAAAATGACGGATACGGGAATTTTAAAGTGGCCGACACCAGTTCCAACCGCATTTTTACCGGTTGGAATGACAAGGTCATCCCGGCGGATTTTGACAACGACGGGAGGAATGATTTGCTGGTGGTACGAAACTGGCGACCCAATGCCCTCTTTTTTAAGGAAAAAGACGGAAACTGGACCCGGGTGCTGCTGGATCCGGCCAACGGGGAATCCAATCAAAGAAAAAGGGAAACCATCGCCTTCGATTTTGATAACGACGGCGATCTGGATATCTTCTCCATTTCGGATGCGCCTTTTATTACCGCATTGCAGAATGACGGAAACCGGCATTTTACCAACATCACCGACCGGATTGGCCTGGGCATCCTGAATCAGGGAAAAAAGATCGGCAATCTTACGGCCGGCGACTTGGATAACAATGGGTACATCGACCTGTATTTTGCCGTCGACTCGGGGGGAATAACGCGGAATTATATCTTTTTAAACGACTCGGCCCGAAGATTCGAAGACCGCACCCAGTTCATGGGCCTGGCAAATAGCAAGGATCTTTTTGCCGCGGTGGGCGACCTGGATCTGGATGGAGATCTGGATCTTTACGGTTACCGGGAAGGGAAAAATCAGCTTTGGATCAACAACCTGGACAGCAACAATTATTTGCGCCTGAGGCTGAAAGGAGTGAAAGCCAATTCGCAGGGTATCGGTGCCAGGATCTGGGTTTACCAGGCCGGTCACCTGGATGACCCGGCGAAACTCGCTGGTTACCGCCAGGTGGGAAGCATGATGGCTGAATTCTCAAATCAGAATGAAGCGGTTTCCCATTTCGGGTTAAAACCGGATGGCCGCTATGATGTGCGGGTTCTTTTCCCGGGAGGCAAAACAAAGATCCTGAAAAATATTCGGCCCGGCACAACCCTCGAAGTGGCCGAGATCGGCCCGCCGCTTTCGTGGATATACCAGCTCGACAATGCCGGATACAAACTCGTCAACAACCGGGAATTTCAGTTTTACTTCGTGATCGTCGTCCTCGGGCTTTTTGCCGTGCTGGCAGGGGTGTTTTATGGTGTGCGAAAATTCCGCTGGGATGTGCGCCTGACCAGCCTGATCATCATCATCAACCTGGTGATCTTCGCCATCCTGAGCCTTGCGCTTCATCAATCACAGCCCCTGATCAAATATTTTGTTCCCCTGACGGTCATTCTGCTGGGGTCGGCAGGACCCGTTGGATTTTTCCTTTGGATCAAAAAAGGAATGATCCTGAAATCGCAAAAAGAATATGAATACGAGCTGTTTCAGTCGCTGCTGAATTTCTCGCATGGTGCCTGGGCCTCCAGCAATCTGAACAGCCTGCTGCTGTTTTTTGAGAATCTCTCACTGTCGGATCTGGCAGATGAAATGTACCGGGGCCCTTTTGAAAAAAGAAAAGAGACCTTCATGGAACTGACGCGTCCGCTGCTGGAAGAGATCATCAGCCTTTTGTTGTCGCTTGACGAGCAGGAAAAGGCGGCACAAGAAATTGGCCAGGCTGCGGATTTGATCGTTCGCGACCTTAAAACAGATCTTTCGCGGCTGCATCAGACCGAAAAAGAGCATCTTGCCATCGCCATTCGGGACCTCAAAGAATCGCTTTCCAAATTAAAAGTCCGGGTTTTTGTGAAACATTCCTGTTATCCAACCCGGATCATCCGAAACCTCCAGGATTCCCTGAAAAGAAAAATCGAAGAGGAAAACGTGCACGTTCAATTCGTCTCCTTCCTTTCGGAAGACGATCCGGCGCTAATGGATGCCACGGGGCTGGCCCATATTCTGGACAATTGCATCCAGAATGCCATTCGTGCCATGGCCCCGAAAAAAAATAAAGAACTAACGATCAAGCTGTTAAAGGCCGACCCCCGAATCTTAATCGAAGTGACCGATAACGGCGTCGGCATAGCGCCCGAACATTTTCAGCAGATTTTTGAAAACGGATATTCCACCTCCGGGAGCTCGGGTTACGGATTGTATTATTCAAAAGAAACCCTCAAAAAATATGGCGGGCGCATCTATGTTAAGAGCAGTGTCCCCAATAAAAAAACCACGATCACCATTGAATTACAGAAAGGAGAACACCATGAAGCGACTGATTCTGATTATTGACGATGACACCAATTTTTCTGCCGACCTGCAGTTGTTGTTAAAAAGCGATTTCGATACCCTGGCTGCCGACAATATTCGTCAGGGCATCGAATGGCTGCAGCGCAAAGCGCCGGATCTGATCCTGTTGGACCTGATGCTGAAAAACGGAGAAAGCGGCCTCACCGCCATCGATCTGATCAAAAAAGAAGACGAAAACGTGCCCATCCTCATGATCACCGATTTCAGCTCGGTGGAAACGGCGATCAAAGCCATCAAAAAAGGAGCTTTTGATTACGTTCCGAAAACCATCAAGATCTCGGAACTTAAGATTCTGATTGATAAAACAATGGAGCACAGGTTGTTGAAACTAAGGGCCCGGGCGTTTGAAGAAGACCAGGTCAAATCCTTCCGGGATATGATCGGTGAAACGCCTGTGATGCGCCGCCTCAAGGATCAGATCATGCTGTTTGCCAACAATCAGAGCACGGTACTTCTCTATGGGGAAACCGGTACCGGAAAAGAACTGGTTACCCGCCAGATCCATCAGTTCAGCGATCGCGCCGACAAGCCTTTTGTGGCGGTCAACTGTGCTGCCATCCCCAAGGACCTGATGGAAAGCGAGCTTTTCGGTTATGAAAAGGGCGCCTTTACAGGAGCCGTTTCACGGAAGCCCGGAAGATTTGAGCTGGCCGGCGACGGCACGCTGTTTCTGGATGAGGTGGGAGAACTCGACCCCAGGGCGCAGGTGGCTCTGCTGCGTGTACTTCAGGAAAAGGAATACCATCGGGTGGGCGGCACCAACCTGATCAAAACCAAGGCCCGGGTCATCGCGGCTACCAACCGAAAGCTGGAAACCCTGGTGCAGCAGGGGCTTTTTCGGGAGGACCTGTTCTATCGGCTGGATATCCTGCGGATCGACGTCCCGCCACTTCGGGATCGAAAAGCAGATATTCCCCTGCTGGTGAAGCATTTTACCAAAATCGCAGCCCAGGAAGCCAAGATCCCGTTGAAGGATTTTGCCGCAGAATCGATGGATCTGCTCATGGAATACAATTGGCCAGGCAATGTTCGGGAGTTGTATAATTTTATCATGCGGGCCGTCATTCTTTCGCAAAACAACCACGAGATCCTTTTGAATATCCCGGATCGCCGAAAACTCGGAGACCTTCAATTTGCCGTGCCCGGAAAGGAAGAACTCAGCACCTGGGAAGAGATGATCGAGGCCCGGAAGAATGCCGCCGATATGGCCGCCCGCCAGGTGGAAAAATATTTTGTGGAAAGACTGCTTGAGAAGCATGAACACAACATCACCCGGGCAGCCAGGACACTGGGAATTGATCGTACGACCCTGCATAAAACCATCCGTAGAATCGAAGAAGAAAATCAGCGATGAGGCCGAAAGGGAGCCCGCTTACGAGCCTGTGCAGCAAATGGCCTGAAAAATAAGGAAGAGCCTCCCATGGGACTCGAACCCACGACCTGCTCATTACGAGTGAGCTGCTCTACCAGCTGAGCTAAGGAGGCTTGTGATGATGGATTTCCTGTGCTTAAAACCAAAATCGCTGCAAAGATAACAGAAACTGAAAATAGAAACTCTTTGTTTAAAAATTTTCTGATTTTGTTGCCGAATTTCTAATTTCAGGAATAAAATATTCTGATCCCGTTTCGATTAATTTGGAGAATTTATTTTGTGAAAATAAACACAATTAAGTGATTTCTTGATATGTTCGGAGAGGTGGTTTTGATGTAAATCGGCCGGTTTTCCAGATAATGATTTCCGCAACAAACAGATACAAAACCGGGTAAACGTTGTGTTTAATCTGTAGATTATCCTGTTTTCCGATTGCTTCATGTTTCATAAAAAATTTAATATCAACGCATTAAACATTTAAAATTTTTTTTCCTTGTTTAAAGTAATTTAACAATTGCAAGTTTGGGGATTTTATTATCTTGCGAAAAATTTTTTCCTAATTTATAAAACTGCTATAAGTATGAAGTTAATTGTGAAATCACTCCTGTTTGCAGGACTTTTGTTTTTTGGGCTGAATGTTTCCGCTCAATCTGTTTCTGATGCCGGTAATTTATACAATCAGGGGACCCAACAGTTTAAAAACAAAAACTTTGGCCAGGCAGTGAAACTTTACGAACAAGCATTACAAACCTGTAAGGATGTAGGGCCGGATGCCTTTTCATTGCAGTCGCAGGTTCAAACGCAACTTGGAAAAGCATATTTCTGGAATGGGATTTCATTTTATCAAAAAAGACAATATGACGATGCCATCGCTCAGTTGAAAAAAGCCATCAATATGACGGGTTTGTCGGGCGATGCAAAATTTAAGGCACTCTCGGTGGATTATACCGCCCGGGTGTATGCTTCAAAAGGTAATTCGTTGCTGATGCAGAAAAAATACGCCGATGCTGCTGCACAATACGACGCTGCCCTGAAGGTGTATCCCAAAAGTATCAACGCTTATTATGGAAAATGCCTCCTGGCAAAAGAACAAGGCAATCTCGACGAATTGTCAGCCAATGTGCAAAAGGTCGGTACGCTTGTCAATACCAATTCAAGAGGATCTCAGCTTTATGGTCAGGCCAGACAAATGGCCTTTGCCGCTTATCTGAATGCGGGGGCCAAGGATCTGCAGAAAAACAAATATGCCGATGCCCTTACCAAATTTGATAAGGCCAACGGCTTTTATTCAGGCAGTGCCACGTTGTATTACTATGTGGCCCTGGCCAACGTGAAACTGAAAAAATGGGACGCTGCCATCAGCAATGGACAGAAAGCACTGGGTATGGAAAGAAATTCCAAATCGGATATCTATTTCACCCTTGGTCAGGCATACGAAGGCAAGGGGATGAAAGACAGCGCCTGTAATGAATACAAGAACGTAAAAACCGGTCCCAACGTCGCCGCTGCAAAATATCAGATCAAAACCGTTCTGAAATGTAAATAGTTTTGGTACGTAACAATTTAAAAACGGGAAGCCTCATTGCTTCCCGTTTTTTTTTGTCCTCCCTCCCTCAGGCGCTTCAGGAATAAATTGTTGTAACTCAGCATCGATTTAGGGAAAAGGATGTAAAACCTATCCTCACTTTCCTTAACTTTGTTACATCAACAATTTTTCTTAATTAAAACGTGAAACCATGCTTAAAAAAACCTTTTTGTTCCTGACAGGATCCTTATTCTTTTTGTTTGCTGCCAGGGCCCAGAATTTAACCGATACGCTACAACCCGATCCTACCGTGAAGATCGGAAAACTGGCCAATGGCCTGACCTACTACATCAAAAAAAACGAAAAACCCAAGGACCGGGTCTCGCTGCGGCTGGTGGTGAATGCCGGTTCCATTTGTGAAACCGAAGACCAGCAAGGCCTTGCCCACCTGATCGAGCATATGTGCTTTAACGGAACGGAACATTTTAAAAAACAAGCCCTGGTGGATTTTATCGAAGCCAGCGGTGTGAAATTTGGAGCCCACCTGAATGCCAGTACTTCCTTTGATCAAACCATTTATCAGCTTCAGATGCCCACCGACCGGCAGAGCCTGCTCGACAGCGCCTTGCTGGTGCTGGAAGACTGGGCGCACAATGTAAGCTTTGAGGGGACTGAAATCGACAAGGAACGCGGGGTGGTCAAAGAAGAATGGCGTCTGGGCCTGGGCGCCCAGGACCGGATGCAGAAGAAATTCATTCCGGTGATTCTCAAGGGGTCGCGCTATGCGGAACGGCTTCCCATCGGGAAAATGGCGGTCATCGACACGGCCCATTATCAAACCCTGAAGAATTTCTACCACGACTGGTACCGGCCCGACCTGATGGCCGTGATTGTGGTGGGAGATATCAATGTCGCCCAGATGCAACAGTTGATAGAAAAACATTTCGGTGGGCTGAAAAACCCAGCCAATCCGCCCAAACGTATGGTTTACGGTGTGCCCTCCAATCAGAAACCGTTGATTGCCATCGAAGCCGATTCTGAAGCCACCAGCAGTCAGGTGGTGGTGTTTTACAAACATCCCCGAAAGGTAGATCCTACGGTGGAGGGTTTCCGCAATGACTTGCGCGATCAGCTTTTTGATGCCATGATCAGTCAGCGGCTCAATGAGATCGCCCAAAAACCTAACGCCCCGTTCATTTACGCAGGGGCCGGCTACGGATCGTTCATCGGCCGGACCGACAATGCCTATACTGCCTTTGCGATCACCAAGGACAATCAGATCCTCAACTCCCTGAAGGTGTTGCTGGACGAAGATGCCAGGGTGAAGGAATTCGGTTTCACCGAGACCGAGTTGCAGCGACAGAAAGACAATATTTTGCGCCGATACGAACAGCGGGAGCAGGAAACAAACAAGCAGTCCTCCAATGTCTT
>JBJKPL010000333.1:0-2687 GCA_046706345.1 Candidatus Sulfidibacterium sp. | reverse complement strand
AGGGTATAAGAAATATTGGTGGAAGGCAGGATCTTTTCGCGGATGACCACATTCTTGGTAAAATACATCACCAGTCCAACGATCAGGCCCAGGATCACCTGGCCGAGGATCTTGTATTTTCCGCGCAGTCCCTGTTTGTCTTTTTTAAATACTTTGATGTAATCGTCAATAAAACCGATGATGCCCATCCACACAGTGGTAAAAAGCATCAGCAGGATGTAGATATTGTCCAGGCGTGCGAAGAGCAGCGCCGGGATCAGGATAGAGGATAAAATGATCAGTCCGCCCATGGTGGGAGTTCCCTGTTTTTCCATCTGTCCTTCAAGCCCCAGGTCACGGACGGTTTCGCCTACCTGTTTCTTTTTCAGAAAGCGGATCCAGCGGCCGCCGAAAACCATCCCGATCAGCAGGGAGGTGATCAAAGCCAGGGCAGCCCGGAACGACAGGTACTGGAACAGCCCGGTGCCTGGAATGGAGTAGTTATCATGCAGAAATTTGAATAAATGATATAACATGTCGCTTATGCTTGTTCAAACAGTTCCTTCAAAATTTTTTTGTCATCAAAGGGATATTTCACCCCCCGGATCTCCTGGTATTTTTCATGTCCTTTGCCCGCCACCAGGATAATGTCGCCTTTCCCCGAAAGATTTACCGCCGTCTTGATGGCTTCGCTACGGTTGCGGATGACCATGGTATAGCGTTTCTGGACCGGGTCGATGCCGGTCATCATGTCGGCCAGGATGGCATCGGGATCTTCGGTACGCGGATTATCGGAAGTCAGGATCACCCGGTCGCTGAGTTGTGCGGCGATGGATGCCATCAACGGCCGCTTGGTCTTGTCACGGTCACCACCGGCACCGACCACGGTGGTCAACCGGGAATCGCCGCCGCGCACAGATTTTAAGGTCTCCAGCACATTTTTCAGCGCATCCGGAGTATGGGCGTAATCCACAATGGCTGTCACCCCCGCGTTGGAACGCAGCACTTCGAACCGGCCTTCCGCACCCCGCAACGTGCTCAGCACGGGAAGCACTTCGGCCTTTTGCTGCCCCAGCAACCTGGCCACAGAATAGATCGCCAGCAGGTTGGAAGCATTAAAGCCGCCTACCAGTAAGGAATACAGCTCTTCATCATCGATCCGCATCTTCAGTCCTTCGATCTCATTTTCCAGCACCCGGCCTTTGAAATCAGCCATGGTCTTCAGGGCAAACCGGTATTTCCGGGCTGCGGTGTTTTGCAGCATCACCTCACCGTTTCGGTCATCCGCATTGACCAGGGCAAAAGCCGTTGCCGGCAGATCGTCGAAAAATTTCTTTTTGGCTTTGATGTATTCCTGGAAAGTCTTGTGGTAATCCAGGTGATCGTGAGTAATGTTGGTGAACACTGCCCCGGCAAACTGTAAACCGGCAATTCTTTCCTGTACCACGGCATGGGAGCTGACTTCCATGAAAGCATATTCGCAACCTTCATCCACCATTTCTTTCAACACCTTATTAATGGTGATGGCATCCGGGGTGGTCCGTTCGGTTTTGATCTCACGATCCTGAACCTTGTTAATGATGGTGGAAAGCAGTCCGGCCTTGTAACCCAGCTGAAGGAACAGCCGGTGCAACAGGGTCACAATGGTTGTTTTTCCGTTGGTTCCGGTAACGCCGACGAGTTTCAACGACCGGGAAGGATGGTCGAAAAAATTGGACGCCATGAATCCCAGCGCAAAAGAAGTGTCACCGACCTGGATGTAAGTGACCTGTTCGGCCCTTTTCTCCGGCAAAACTTCACAAACCACAGCAACAGCCCCCTTTTCGACTGCCATTCCGATAAATTTGTGGCCATCGGTCTGGGATCCGGTAACCGCGACAAACAGGGCCCCCGTGGAAACTTCGCGGGAATCGAGCACCACGGAGCTTACGCTGATCTTCCCGGAACCTTCCATTTTCAGGACTTTTACACCTGCCAGTATTTTGTCGAGTTGCATCATCTCCTGTTTGTCAAAATGTTGATAATAAAATATTAATAGTCTGTCCTTCACGGTAATGGCCACCGGGACGCAGTGACTGGGAGATCACGGCCCCGCGGCCGTTCACTTCAACCTGAAAGCCCATGTTTTCCAACAGATACACCGCATCACGGGCTTTCATGCCTCTCACATTGGGAACCAGTCCACTGGTAAAATCCTTCACACTGAAAACCGCCGTATCATTCACATCCTGGGTTTCGGCCCATTTTTCATGGCTCAGGTAATCTTTCTGTTGAATGCCCAGATTTTTATAGATCGTCTTCAGGTCGGGGTACCAAACCGGATGATGGGCCAGCGGCAAGACGCTCAATGTATCGGGAATGCCCGACCCCATATTGATGGCCAGGGAAGTGGCATACACTTCATCGGCAATTTCCTTGAACACCGGAGCCGCAGCCGAGGCACCATAATAACCGTGCTTTGGCCTGTTGATCACCACGATGCAGGAATACTGCGGATTATCGGCCGGGAAATATCCCACGAAAGTGGCATTGTATTCCGGCAGGTACCTGCCGTCTTTTGATATTTTAGCCGTTCCTGTTTTTCCGGCGATCTTGAAATGTTTGTTTTTCAGCCCCTGTCCCGTTCCGTTTTGGACCACCGCTTCCAGCAGGGTTTTGGCCAGTTTGATGACCCGGGGAGGTGCGATCATCGAATCGCGGATCTGAAC
>JBJKPL010000332.1:0-1457 GCA_046706345.1 Candidatus Sulfidibacterium sp. | reverse complement strand
CGGAACAACAGGATCAGAACGACAAGCTGCTGAAATTAGCCGAAACCAAACCATTGCCTACGTATCTTTTTGGCTTTGTGGCAGGAAAATTCCAGAAAGTTTCCCGAACCCTGGACGGAAGACAGCTGACGTTTTATTACCGGGAAACCGATACGGCCAAAGTTTCGAGAAATCTCAATGATATTTTCAACATCGAAGCGCATGCGATCCGGTGGATGGAAAATTATACCGGCATTCCCTATCCTTTCGGGAAATTTGCTTTTGTGGCCATCCCTGCTTTTCAATATGGCGGGATGGAACATCCGGGGGCCATCCTTTTCAGGGCCGACCGGATCTTCCTGGATAAATCAGCCACCCAGATCCAGAAACTTTACCGGGCCACCGTCATTTCGCACGAAACGGCTCATATGTGGTTCGGCGACCTGGTCACCATGAAATGGTTCAACGATGTGTGGTTGAAAGAGGTTTTTGCCAATTTCTTTGCCGCCAAGATCTCCAATCCGCAATTTCCCAACATGAACCATCAGCTGAGCTTCCTGGTCGATCACTTTCCTGCTGCCTATTCCATCGATCGGAGCGCCGGCGCCAATCCCATCCAGCAATCGCTGGGAAATCTGAATATGGCGGGCACGCTTTACGGGAATATCATCTATCACAAAGCGCCGATCATCATGAAGATGCTGGAGGCCCTGGTGGGAAAAGAAAAATTCCAGGAAGGACTCAGAACCTACCTGCACAAATATGCTTATGCCAATGCCAGCTGGGATGATCTGATCCACATCCTGGATCAAAAAACTTCGCTGGACCTGGCCCAATGGAGCAAGATCTGGGTGAAAGAACCCGGCATGCCGCATTATCAAACCGCTACGGATCACAACAAGCTGATCATCAAACAAACCAATGCCTCAAGTACCGGAATGATCTGGCCTCAGTATCTGGATGTGCTTTATTGGCATGCAGGGAAACCGGCTTATTCAACCATTTTTGCCGACAAGGCCACCGATACCCTTGTGCTCCCGCCCCACTCAAAAGCACTTTTGCTCAACGGGGAAGGCAAGGGATACGGGTATTTTAAGCTGGACTCCTACCAACAGGAATTTTTGCTGGGAAAAGATCTTTTTACGCTTCCGCCTTTGCAGCGTGCGGTGGCCTATATGGATCTATGGGAAAATATGCAGCAGGAAAATCTGCCGCCCTCCGTCCTCGACAACGCGTTCCGCCTTTACCTCTCGAAAGAAAATGATGAGCTGGCTGTTAATCTCCTGCTGGGTTACTACCAACAGCTATTCTGGCGGTTTTCCGATTCGGGGTCCCGCGCTGCCCTCGAAAAGGAATTCGAACCGCTGCTTTGGGAAAAGATGCAAAAAGCCCCCGACGCCTCCCTCAAGTCTTCTTACTACCATGCCTGGTTATCCACGGCATTGGGAGAATCCGCCATCAAAAAAATGGTACGGATC
>JBJKPL010000331.1:0-3310 GCA_046706345.1 Candidatus Sulfidibacterium sp. | reverse complement strand
GCACTGGAGTCTGCCGGTCATCTGCAGATCATGGCCGGATACCTCGACAAGCACCTGCATAACATCTACCTCATCAATGGGACCATCGGAATTTTGTCCTCCATTGTCGACAATGTACCACTGGTCGCTGCCGCCATGGGGATGTATCCCACCATGACCCATGCCATGGTCGTGGCTGCTGCCGAACCTTCTTTTATGGTCCATTTTGTGCAAAACGGCGCCTTTTGGGAGTTGCTGGCCTATGCTGCCGGTACTGGCGGAAGCATCCTGATCATCGGCTCGGCCGCGGGGGTGGTGGCCATGGCCCTGGAAAAGATCGATTTCATCTGGTATATGAAGAAAATTGGGTGGCTGGCCCTGGCGGGATATCTGGCAGGCATCGCCACCTACTGGTTGCAGAATGTGCTGATATTTCATCACTAGATCGTCAAAAGACTTGAAAAAGCGGGGCGGGAGCTCCGCTTTTTATTTTTCCGGGAGGAATCGGCGGCCTGTTGACAGATCCCGATCCGTGCCGGTATAGGAAGCCAGGCAGTTTGGTTGCCCGGTTAACCGCAAGACCCCCATCAACGCAAAGATCAGCGCTTCCTTGAAATCCACCAGTTCCTGATCGGGGACGATGAATTCCTGGGGTGTTTCCTGACGGAGGCTTTCCATCAGGAAGCTGTTGTGCGCACCGCCACCCGTTACCAATACTTTCCTCCCCTTGTTATTTCCAAAGACTTGTGCGACCTGGAAAGCAATATGCTTCACGGAATTGTACAGCAGGTCTTCGGTTGAGGCCTGAGTTGCAGCCAACACGGAAAGAAAGGTTTCCCTGACGTATTCGTTACCAAGAGATTTCGGTAATTCCTGTTGGTAATATGGGTTGCTGTTCAGTGTGGCCAGAAGTCCGGGGACCGGCTTTCCGTTCCGGGCCAGGTTTCCGTTGAGATCGTAAGGCTTTCCGACTTGTTGACTGAGGAAATTCAGCAGCTGGTTGGCGGGGCAGAGATCGTAAGCCAGCCGCCTGCCGTTTTTGTGGAAGGAGATATTGGCAATCCCGCCCAGATTCAGGCAATAATCCATGTCGCCGAAAAGCAACGCATCCCCGATGGGAACCAGGGGAGCACCCTGTCCGCCCGTCAGGACATTCTGGGTCCGGAAGTCACACACGGTTGGCAAGCCCGAAGTATTGGCCAGCGCCTGTCCATTCCCAAGCTGGAACGTGTAACCAAGTTTAGGATTATGAAAGATTGTATGACCGTGTGATGCGATCAGGTCGGCTGTCAAGGAATATTTTTTCAGAAAATCCGAACAAAGGGTTCCCAGATACCGTCCGTAAAGAACGTCCTGTTGCACCAGTTCCTTTGCGGAAGCCAAGGGCAGCGCAGACAATACTTTCTGCCATTCCTCTGGATAGGCGTAAGTCTCTGCTTTCAGAATCTGAAAATGCCAACCGGCATCCTCCTCGCTGAAACGACACAGGGCCAGGTCGACGCCGTCGAGCGAACTTCCGGACATGACTCCCAGTGCCGTGATTTCTTTCATGTTCTAAAGGTGTTGAACCAGCGTTTCAAGTTGCATCCCCCGCGAACCTTTGATCAGGATCGTGTTACCGCTCAGCGGATGGTCTTTTAGATATCCGGCCACCGCTTCCGTTGTTTGAAAGGCTAAAAATGAAGGGTCTTTCCGGGTTTTATAAAAGTCTTTTCCCGCCAGGATCACCTGTTTGAACGATTTTTTTTGCAGCGTGTCCACAATTTGCTGATGCTCGTCCAGGGAGGCCTTTCCCAGCTCAAACATGTCTCCCAGGATGAGGATCTTGTTCTCAAATTCCTGTGCGGTGAAGTTTTCGATGGCCAACGACAGACTGCCGGGATTGGCATTGTATGCATCCAGGATTAACGTGTTGCGATCGGTATTAATGACCTGCGACCGGTTGTTTTTCGGCACATAGGCTTCCAGGGCTTTGCTGATATGGATCTCGGTGATGCCGAAAAAGCTTCCTACGGCAATGGCCGCCAGGATATTGGGAGCGTTGTAATTACCGTAAAGCTGTGTGCGGATCTCCACTTCATGGTCGATATTTTTCCAGCTCAGGGCCAGATAAGGTTTTGAGGCAGTAACCACGCCATTCACATGGGCATGGTCCTTTCCGTAGGTGATTCTTTTCAGCCCGTCGGAAAGCTTCATCAAAAGAGGGTCATCCTGGTTGACAAAAAGGCTTCCCGAAGAATTGCGGATGCTTGCATAAAGTTCCGTTTTGGCCTTGATAACGCCTTCATAACTACCGAAGCCTTCCAGGTGGGCTTTGCCAATGTTGGTGATGATGCCGTGGGTGGGTTTGGCCATATCGCACAATACTTTGATCTCACCGACATGGTTGGCGCCCATCTCCACCACGGCGATGTCGGTGGTATAATTGATGTCTAGCAGTGTCAGGGGAACCCCGATGTGATTGTTCAGGTTGCCCCGGGTGAACACAATTTCTTTTTCTGTTTTCAGTACGGCGGAAATCAGTTCTTTGGTTGTGGTTTTGCCGTTGGAGCCCGTAATGGCCAGAATGGGGATCTGAAAATGCTGCCGGTGATACAGCGCCAAATCCTGCAAGGCTGCCAGGGTATCCGGTACGATAAAAAACCTCGGGTCCCCCGCCACCACCACCTCCGGATCATCCACCACCGCCAGGACGGCACCTTGGTCCAGGGCCTCCTGGGCAAAACGGTTGCCGTTAAAACTGGCGCCCGAGAGGGCAAAGAAGATACTGCCTTCTACCGTACCCCGGCTGTCGGTACTCACTTTGCGGTGTTTCAGAAATAATTGGTAAAGCGATGCGATCTCTTTCATAATCAAAAAAAAGGACTGTCTCTCTTGGTTCAGGAAACAGTCCTTAAAATTAACAAATATTTGCTAAGCTATTTTTTATTCTTTTTCTTCGAGTTGGAGATGGGGTTGCCCACGCGGGTCATGGCACAACGGAAACCAACCGTGGCGGAAGCGCTGTCTTCATTCATATAGCGACGCGTTCCCGGACTCAGATAATATGGGGGATCTGCCCAGGATCCACCCTTGATAACCCTTGATTTGTCGTTGATCAGGGTGGTAACACCGTAGTCGTACATGATCTTGGTGCTGTTTTGCAGATCGGACTTCGAAGGGTTATTCCAGTTCGGCTGGATCGTTGACTGGTAATCGCCGTCTTTGGCATTGGCATTTTTGCCCTGCTTGTTATTTCCGCGATAAGGATCAAAATCGCTTTCTTCCTGGAATGACAAGGGTCTGTAACCATCCAGAACCCACTCGCTCACGTTGCCGGCCATGTTGTAAA
>JBJKPL010000330.1:0-9038 GCA_046706345.1 Candidatus Sulfidibacterium sp. | reverse complement strand
ACCGTGATCGATCTGGGGATTCACAACCTCAATCACGAAATGGTCCGGCTGGTAGGCCGGATGCGCTATCGTTCCTCTTACGGTCAGAACCTGCTCTCCCACTCCATCGAAGTAGCCAACTTATGTGCTACCATGGCCGCTGAGCTTGGGCTGAATCCCAAAAAAGCCAAAAGAGCCGGTTTGCTTCACGACATCGGCAAGGTTGCCGAAAATGAAGCCGAGCTGCCGCACGCTTTGCTTGGGATGAAGATCGCCGAAAAATACAAAGAACATCCCGATGTTTGCAACGCCATCGGCGCGCACCATGACGAAATTGAAATGGAAACACTGATCGCCCCCATTGTCCAGGTTTGTGACGCCATTTCCGGCGCCCGCCCCGGTGCCCGCCGTGAGGTGGTAGAAGCTTATATCCAGCGTTTGAAAAAACTGGAAGAAATGGCACTGACGTATCCCGGTGTGGTCAAGACTTACGCCATCCAGGCCGGTCGTGAACTTCGCGTGATCGTGGCCGCAGATAAGGTCTCCGACAACGAAGCCAATGCCTTGTCCTTTGATCTTTCCAAAAAGATCCAGGAAGAAATGACCTATCCCGGTCAGATCAAGATCACGGTGATCCGCGAAACGCGGTCCATCAGTTACGCAAAATAAAGTCGGAAGTCGAAAGACAGAAGTACTAAGATTTTATCATGATAGAGGATGTTATCGAAAGATGATGTCCTCTATTACTTTTTCACCCACTTCTTTGTTGAGCAGTTCCACCAATTTGGAACGGGCCATGGACAATTCACTGCGGAGGGCAGCAGAATCCAGTTTTACATAAAGGATCCCCTTTTTGATGGAAAGATGGGTTGTATGCCGGGCAAAAATGCCTCCGACGACCTTTTCCCAGGAGTTGATCACCCGGGTTTCCTGAAGCTTCCCGCCCAGACGGTAAGCCTGGATCAGCTCGTCGATGACTTCTTTCAGCGTATATTCGTTTTTCCTTTTAATCATTTGCTTCGCGTGCCGTACCTTTTTCCACAAAAAATATTTTGTGATCGATCTTAATTTTTTCAAAAATAGATTTGATCCGCTGGTGTTGCGTGTCGGTGATGAAAACCTGGCCGAAATTTTCCTGGCTCACCAGCTCCACAATCTGTGAAACACGGTCATCGTCGAGTTTATCGAAGATGTCATCAAACAACAGGATCGGTTTAAAGCCTTTTTGAAGGCGGGTATATTCAAACTGTGCCAGTTTGATGGCCACCACAAACGACTTTTGCTGCCCCTGGGACCCAAATTTTTTGACCGGAAAACCGTCGATAAGAAAAACCAGATCATCTTTATGAATGCCCTGGGTCGTATATCGGGCCATACGGTCGCGATGCAGCGCATCGCGCAACAGGTCTTCCAGATTGCCGTCTTCCAGCTGCGAGGAATACACCACCGAAACCTGTTCATTGCCACCGGATAAATAGCGGTAATATTCCTCGAACAGGGGATTGAAATCGCGCAGGAAGTCTTTTCGTTTGGCATGCAGGCTTTCACCCAGGGAAATGAGTTTTTCGTCCCAGATCGTAAGCGAAAGTTCATCAAAATAATGCTGTTCTGCAAAATTCTTCAGCAGGATGTTGCGCTGCAACAACGCTTTATTGTATTCCATCAGGTCGGTCAGATAGGCTTTATCAAACTGCGAGATCACCCCATCGATGTATTTCCTCCTCGTTTCACTGCCTTCGTTGATCAGGTCGCGATCGTAAGGCGAGATCATCACCAGCGGGATCTTTCCGATATGGTCTGCCAGCCGGTCATAATCCTTGGTGTTGAACCGGAACTGTTTTTTTTGATTTCTTTTCTGAATGCAGCTGATCTTGTCTTCATGCGCATTTTGAATTTTATAGAAGCCATGGATGGCAAAGAATTCCGCGTCGTGATTGATATTTTGGGAATCGATGGGATTGAAATAGCTTTTGCAAAAAGAGAGATAGTAAATGGCGTCCATCACATTGGTTTTTCCGGCGCCGTTGCCGCCGACCAGGCAATTGATCTTTTCGCTGAAGACCAGATCCGCTTCCGGATAATTCTTGAAATTGCTCAAAATGAGATGGGAAAGGTTCATGTCTGCCGTTCAGATTTCAGGAAATAAAAATACAAAATAAGTCAGAGGAAAGGCACGCCGGAGTAGAGAATTTCGATGCTGGGTTTGCCTTCCGCCCCGAAGAATTTTAAACTTTTCCGGAATTGGGGTAGGGTAAAACCGTGTTGGATCATCTTAACTATGAAAGCAAAAATGTTTTATCCACCAAAAAATAAAGCGCTATGAAAAAGAAAATTTCCAGGATCGTTGCCTTTATCCTGACAGGCCTTCTCCTTTCGGGAGTGGCTTTCACAACTCAGCTCCGGGCCTTGCCGCTGGGTCATGCACAGTCTGATGAAGATACGCTGACCTACACCTCTTATCACGGACGTTTGTTTGACAAAAATACCGATGAAAAAATTACCTATGCCAGTATTTTTGTCCAGGGACAAAATGTCTCGTCGATCTCCAACAGCCAGGGAGAATTCGTCATCAAGATCTCCAAGAACAGTGATGCAAAAAACCTGGTAATCTCCCATCTGGGATACAAAAACCTGGTTATTCCCTTAACGGAATTGAACCGCAAAACGAATGATCTTTACATGGAACCTGTTTCGGTTGCCCTGAGCCAGGTATATGTCCGGCCGGGACCTGTGGATGAGATCGTACAAAAAGTCATCGAAAATGAATCCAAGAACTATTCCATGAAAGCCAACCAGATGACCGGATTTTACCGGGAATCCATCCAGAAGAGAAACTCCTACGTATCGCTGGCCGAAGCGGTTGTAAATATTTACAAAGCGCCGTACAAGGGTCTTTCCGACGACCAGGTGCGGGTGATCATCGGCCGCATGGGGAACAATGTCAAAAAGATGGACACCCTGCTTTTCAAACTTCAGGGTGGCCCTACCACCGCGCTGTTGCTGGACATCATCAAAAACCCGTATGTCTTGCTGAATCCCGAAATGATCTATAAATATCATTTTAGTCTGGAGAATGAAGTCAAGATCAACAACAACCTGTTTTACGTGATCGGCTTCAGCCCGATCAGCAAAGTCGGCATTCCCCAATATACCGGAAGATATTATGTGGAAGTGGGATCCTATGCCCTGGCTTATGCCGAATTCAAGCTCGAACTGAACAATCCGGAAGAAGCTGCTGATCTGTTTATCCAGAAAAAACCAGCCGGTGTAAAAGTAACCCCGACTTATGCAGACTATATAGTGAAATACAAGGAACAAAACGGAAAATGGTATTTCAACTATGCCAAGGGAGAGGCTTCCTTTAAAGTCAAATGGAAGAAAAAACTGTTCGCCTCGAACTACACCACCACCTTTGAAATGGCAGTGACCGACCGCTTTGACAAAGATGTGACGAAATTCAAACCGAGAGAACGGTTCAAACCCAACGAGATCTTTACCGAATCGATGCAGGCATTCGAAAACAAAGACTACTGGGGCAAGTATAACATCATCCAACCCAACCAGTCCATTGAAAGTGCCATCAAGAAATTCAAACGGATCCTGAAACGGGAAGGAAAAGTCGATTAATTCACGATTTCAGTAACTTTGACAAGTAAAAATTCCGTATCTTAAGTGAAAATTTCGGCCATTGAAAGCGTTTGAAAAACAACTGTTGAAAAGCATCCGGCAGGGGGACATAAAATCGTATGAGTTCTTATTCAGACTACATTATGAACCCCTGCTGAGCTATTCCATCACCATCACCAAATCGGAAGCCGATTCGGAAGAGGTGGTTCAGGATCTGTTTTACAGGATCTGGAAGGACAGAAAGAGGCTGAACATCAAACATTCCATTTCGGCCTACCTTTATCAGTCGGTGTTTCACAACAGCCTGCAGATCGTCAAAAGAGGAAAACTGAACGAGAAATATGTTCAGTATTCGCTGAACCAGCCCCGGCAGGATATCGATCCGGCAGAGATCCTAAAATACGAAGAACTCAACCGGGCTTTCTTTCAACTGATGGAAGAGCTCCCTGAAAAACGGAAACTCATTTTTAAAATGAACCGGATCCAGGGATTAAAATACCAGGAGATCGCCGACGAGTTGTCCATCTCGCTGAAAACCGTAGAAAAAAATATGGCACTGGCCCTGCAGTATTTCAGGGAGCATCTGGCAGATTACACGTTTAACTAATACGATTTGAAACTGACTTTGAATAACAAGAAGATGAAAGCATCAAACGACTTTCTGAAAAAAACAGGATACCTGTACAGCAAAAAGACAGACGAAGCCTGGTCGCAGCTGATGGACAAGATCGAGCAGGAAGGGACCGCCGAGCTGAAGCCCTCGTTCTTTTCCTCCGCAGCTTTCCGGATCGCCGCCATGCTGCTGGTACTGGTGGGCCTGGCCTGGGGCATTCGGCAGATGGCCGGCCACAAGATCCTGACAGTTGAAACCGCTGCCAACCAACGCCAGGTCACTCTTCCCGACGGCACTGTGGCTTTTCTGAACGGCAACACCAGCTTATCCTATCCGAAATCTTTCGGATCTACGGAAAGACGGGTGACCCTCCGTGGGGAAGCCTTCTTTCAGGTTACGAAGAATCCGGTGAAACCCTTCATTGTGGAAACGCAATCTGCCCGGGTCAAAGTGCTGGGCACCTCTTTCAACGTACTGGCCCCTCCGGATGCCGACCGGGTAGAAGTGCTTGTAAAAACCGGGATCGTCAGCCTGGCCTCCCTGCATAACAAGCAGGACAAGATCTTACTGAAAAAGGGCGACTTCGGGTTGATGGAAGCCGGGAAGCCAAAAAGGGCCCAGAATCCCGGACAGAACTACATGTCCTGGCGAACCAAAAGATTTGAATTTAATAACGAACCGCTGAAAAATGTGACCGGAGTGCTCAACCATGCTTATACCACACACATTGTGCTGGCCGCAGATTCGTTGGAACAACTGCGGTTGACCTCTACCTATAACCAGGTCAGCCTGGAAACGATCCTCAAGTCCTTATGCCTTACTTTTCATTTAAAAGCCACCCAAAACGGGGATGAAATTACATTACGTGCTGTAAACTAATGTGTAAAATGGGTTCTGGTAAATATCTTCTGGCCCTGTTAACCTCTCTTCTTCTGATCTGCGGCAGTTCGAAGGCCCAGGAGCAGAGGCTTTACCAGAAAGTTTCGGTTCACTTCCGGGATATTCCGGTCGAACAGGCCCTCCGCCTGCTGGGGAATCAAACCCATCTCGACCTAACCTATAATACCGATCTGGTGCCGTACGACCGGATGATCCGGGCCGATTTCGATTCCGTCCCACTGACCATCGTCCTGGACAGTCTGTTAAAAAGACCCATGGTTCAGTACCGCATCATCGACAACCAGCTTATCTTTTATGAAAAGAACGATACCGTTGCCTCCACTGCGAAGCCCATGGAAAAGGGCAAATCCATTGCGGGAAAAATCGTGGACCGCGACAGCAACAAAGGGCTGCCCTTCAGTTCCGTAAGTATTCTTCACAAAAATATTGGCGTCATCAGTAACGAGGATGGGGTTTTTATGTTTAAGATCCCCGCTGAATTTTTCAAGGATACCGTGGTAATCAGTCATCTGGGATATTTTCTCTATGAAGTGCCGGTTTCAGAAATCAGGGATTTTAAGATCTATAAAATGAATGAACGGCCCGTCTCCCTTCCGGAGATCCTGATCCGAACCACTTCATCCACCGATCTGGTTCGGAAGGCTATTCAGAAGATTCCTGAAAATTTCTTCCAGGGCCCCTACCGGATGCGCACGTTCTACCGCGAAATTGTCAAAC
This sequence comes from Candidatus Sulfidibacterium sp., assembly GCA_046706345.1. Taxonomy (GTDB): domain Bacteria; phylum Bacteroidota; class Bacteroidia; order Bacteroidales; family F082; genus Sulfidibacterium. The sequence continues at coordinate 3,202 of JBJKPL010000330.1, read as the reverse complement.
GAGACAATAAATACATGTCATACACCGAAGCCCTGCTCGACATTTACAAGCGCCCAATGTGGCCTACTTTGTATCATGACGAGGTGAAAATTGTCAAGGAAAGAAAATATACCGAATCGCATCCGAAAGATACGGTTACCTTTAAACTGAAAGGAGGCATTGATGCCATTCTGAACCTGGATATTATACGGAACCCACTCAATTTCATCCGTTTAAACTCCACAGATTATGAATACAACATGGCCAATATGGAATTTTTGGGAGGAAAGCTGGTTTATGTCGTGAGTTTTACCCCCAGTGAATCGAACCAGGATCAGGAATTTCATGGAGAATTGTATATCGACGCCGGCTCGCTGGCCATTGTTCAAATCCATTTTGGATACTCCAAAAAGGCCCTCCGGAAGCTCAAAAACCTCTTTGTGGTGAAGACAGGCAAAAACATCAAATCCTATCCCGTTGAAAACAGCTACGACGTTTCTTACCAGAACATCAACGGGAAATATTATATCCATCACATCCTCGGCAACCTCGTACTGAAGGTCAAACGGGAAAAAAGATGGCTGTCTTCTCGCTACAGCGTGACTTTTGAGATGGTAAGTACAGATATTGAAAATAAAAGACCCATTCGTTTTGTAGCCTCCCAAACCATCAAACCCAACCGTATCTTTTCGGACATGGTTTCCGGAAATGAAACCACTTTCTGGAAAAATGACAACATTATTCCCCCCGAAACGGATATCACCCGGGCACTGAAAAAATTTAAGATGGAAGAACAGGGAAATCAAAAATAAACCGCCTTTACGTTCCCGATCATTTTCGACCAAAGGAATCCAGCGACGTGGTAAGCGTAAAATAATTGGGTGATCCTGCCAGGTGATAGGTCGTTCGGGCATAGTTGATCCGGAAATGGGAGATCCGGATACCGAAGCCCCAACTAAATCCCACCAGACCCTGTCGTTCACTGATGGTCAATTCCTTACGCCGCAGATAATTATAACCCGCCCTGAGGGTCAGATTTTTCCCCAGGGAAAGTTCGCCGCCAAAAACAAGGTGACGCATCAGATGATCACCGAAATTGGAGATCCCGGACAGGGGAACAGGTTTTCCGGTCAGGGGATCGATCCCGCCGGCCGGATTCAGCGAATCTGCCAGGCTCAGATTCCATTTTTCCAAATGGGTGATCCCGATGCAAAGTCGCAAAGGCACATGTTCCAGTTGTTTGGATGCGGCAGCCTGCAGATTGAACGGTAGCGGGGCCGTAACGCCGGAGACATAGCCTTTCAATTGGGTACCGATATTGGAAGCCACCAGTGAAAATGTCCAGCCGTCATCGGTACGGTAAGTTCCGGCCACGTCCACGGCAATACCGAAGGCCTGATATGTTTCATAATAAGACGAGATCAGTTTGCCGGAGGCCCCGATGGACAGATTGGGACTCAGTGGACGTCCCCATCCGACGTTCAGCGCATAATCCGCAGCCCCGAAGGTGCCGCTTCGGGTACCATCCGGATTGGCATAATCAAACTGCCCGTAATTGATGTACTGGAGACTGGCCAGGAAACTCCCTGCCTTTTGAAACGTCCGGGAATACTGGGCCAGTCCGTAATTGACCCCAGCAAAGAAATTGACATACGACAAGCCAAGATCATTGTTCATCTGGGCGTCGATCAACGAGGGGTTCACAAAGGCCAGGGTAATGTCGTGGTCGTAAATGGCAGCCATATTTCCCCCCAGGGCCACGGTCCTTGCCGAAACGGGTTGTTCCAGAAAAGTAAATGCATACTGTCCGTTTTCCTGGGCAAGAAGGAACAAGGGAAACAACTGGAACAGAAGGAAAAAATATTTGTGCTTCACGGGCAACCGGTCGACTTTGGTAAATAACGATCGAAATTAAAATTTATTTTCACTCCTCCGCCGTAAGAAGCCGCATTTACACAACAAAATCAATATTCAGGCTTACATTCCCGAACAAAAAAGTGCGAAGACAAAAAAACCCGGCCAGAGCCGGGTTTTTTAAAACAAAAACAGCGGATTAAGCATTCAGTTTCCGGATCAGGTTCAGGGCACTTCCTGCTTTAAACCATTCGATCTGATTGGCGTTATAGGTATGAAGCACTTCGATTTCGTCCACGGAACCATCGGCATGGTTCAAAACCACAGTAAGGGATTTATCGGGTGCAAAACCGGTAAGACCTTTCACGTCGATGGTATCATCTTCCTGAACTTTATCATAATCGGCCTTTTCGGCAAAGGTCAGGGCCAACACACCCTGTTTTTTCAGATTGGTTTCATGGATCCGGGCAAACGAACGTACCAGTACCACTTTTACCCCCATGAAACGTGGTTCCATGGCAGCTTGTTCACGGGAAGAACCTTCACCGTAGTTTTCGTCACCTACGACCACCGAACCGATCCCGGCATCACGGTAGTTTTTGGCTGCCTCAGGCACGGCTTTGTGTTTTCCGTCAAGCTGATCTTTTACAGAATTGGTTTCATCGTTAAAGTAATTCACGGCACCAATGAGCATGTTCTGTGAGATATTTTCCAGATGGCCCCGGTAACGCAACCAGGGACCGGCCATGGAAATGTGATCGGTAGTACATTTTCCCTTGGCTTTGATGAGCAGTTTCATGCCTTTGATATCCTTGCCGTCCCATTCTTTGAACGGGGTGAGCAGCTGCAGACGGTCGGAATCGGGTTTCACCACGACGTCCACCTTGTCCCCGTCTTTGGCCGGAGCCTGATATCCGGGGTCCTCAACGGCAAAACCTTTGGGGGGATAGACCAGACCTTCGGGAACCTCCAGCATGACTTTTTCACCGTCTTCGTTTACCAGCGGGTCGGTCAGCGGGTTGAAATCCAAACGACCGGACAAGGCATAGCACATCACCATCTCCGGAGAGGTAACAAAAGCATAGGTATTCGGATTTCCATCATTCCGTTTTGCAAAATTCCGGTTAAAAGAAGTGACGATGGAATTCTTGTGGCCGTCTTTTACGGATACCCGGTTCCATTGTCCGATACAGGGTCCGCAGGCATTGGCCAGTACAACGGCGCCCATCTTTTCAAAATCTGCCGTCAGTCCGTCACGGGCAATGGTATAACGCACCTGCTCGGAACCGGGCGTGATCAGCAGTTCGGATTTCACTTTCAGTTTCTTTTCCACGGCCTGCCGTGCGATACTGGCGGCCCGGGTAATGTC
>JBJKPL010000329.1:0-4695 GCA_046706345.1 Candidatus Sulfidibacterium sp. | reverse complement strand
CATGGCCAGAAACTCATTCCGGTCGTAAAGACGGGTAAGAAACGCGATCCGGCCGTGCTGATCGATAACGATGTTTCGGGTCACACCTGCGTTTTTCACTGCAAATTCATAAAACTCGGCACCACTTGGATCTACCGCCATGGGGTAGGTGATCTTCATTTCTTTTTTAAAGGCTGCTGCAGTATCCGCGGGTTGTTGGAAATCAACAGCGACCAGCAGAAAGTTTTTATTTTTGTAAACGTCCCAGATCTCTTTTTCAAGATGCGGCATCTCCCGGCGGCACACCGGACACCAGCTGGCGGTAAATTGCAACACCACCACCTTGCCTCTCAACTGATCGAGGGTGGTGGTTTTTCCGTTCACAAAATGCAGTGTAAGGTTGGGCGCCTGATCGCCAACTTTGACATGATAACCCCGATCGACTTCATTTTGCGAAAAAGCCGAAAGGCTGAAAAGGAGAAATACCAGCGTAAAAATTCTAAACTTCATCATTAATTTTTTTATATCGAACCAAACTACATGTTTACGACGCCAAATGTAAATATTTTTCTTTTTATACGATCAGGTCTGGCCCGACCGGGGCCGTGCGATCCGGAATTTTATTAAATTTGTCTTTAGGCAGGAAGCAGCTGCTGTTTCCTGCCGCTAAAAACCGGAACCGTGAAAGATTCGTCAGAATTTATAAAAGGCGCCATTCTGGTGCTGATGCTGACCCTGGTGGGTACGGTTGGGTTTATGTTTTTCGAACATTTCTCTTTTCTGGATGCCCTGTTCATGACGGTAATCAGTATGTCCACGGTGGGCTACGGAACGCTGCATCCGCTGTCACCCTGGGGCAAGATCTTCGCCATCGTTTTTATCCTCGTCAGCCTGGGTGTGGTGGCTTATTTTATTTCCCAGATTACCCAGCAATTTCTCAAACGTGAGTTCGGATTTTTCTTCGGCCCTTACAACAGAAATCAAAAGCGAAAAAAAATGAAAAACCATGTCATTGTCTGTGGCTATGGCCGGAACGGCAGCCAGGTGGTTAATGAACTGAGGGCCTACAAAGAAAAGGTCGTGGTTGTCGACAACAATCATGAGCTGATTGTGGCCCAGAATTTTGACAACACCGAATTCATCGAAGGCGACGCCACGGTGGATGATGTCCTGATCCGGGCGGGGGTGCAACATGCCGCAGCCCTGATCTCAGCCCTTCCGCTGGATGCCGACAACCTTTATGTGGTGCTGAGTGCCCGGGCACTGAATCCCAGGCTAAAGATCATCAGCCGGGCCTCCGGAGAGAGCGCCGAAAAAAAACTTCGCATGGCTGGGGTTACCAATGTGGTGACCCCCGAACGAGTAGGAGGTACCCACATGGCCACGCTGGTGGCACAGCCCGACGTGATGGAATTCCTGGAACGCCTCAACCAGCGGGGAAGTTCGCCGGTCCAGCTCATGGAGATCTTTTGCGACAACCTGCCGGAAAACCTGATCAACAAGCCCATCCGGGAAATCGGCTACCGCCAGATCACAGGTGCCAACATCCTGGGATATAAGACCGCTGATGGAGAATACATCCTGAATCCCTCACCGGACACACAGCTGGTGCCCAATTCAAAACTTTTCGTGCTGGGAACTACGGAGCAGGTCGTCGATTTTGCCCGCCTCGTCGGAGGCAGCGTGACCTCGCAGGGAAAATTCAGAGAATAAGTCTTCGCTTCCGGCCTTTCTTTTAATTTTGCCAAACAAATCAATTTCTGATAAGAAACCGCCATGCTGGAACATCTATTCTTTTTTGTCGTTGGTTTCGTGCTCCTGATTGGCGGCGCCCACGCCCTGGTGAACGGCGCCTCCAGCATTGGTTCGCGGCTCCGGATCTCCCAGATGATCATGGGCCTTACCATTGTGGCCCTGGGAACTTCGCTCCCTGAGCTGATCGTGAATATCTTTGCCAGCGCTCAGGGTAACAGCGCCCTGGCCCTGGGCAACATCCTGGGCAGCAACATCACCAATACCCTGCTGGTGGTGGGGGCTTCCGCCATCATCTTTCCGGTGTCCGTCAGTAAAACTACCTTTCACCAGGATATTCCTTTCAGCCTGTTTGTCCTGGTGGTTCTGTTCCTGCTTGCCAACGATCGGATTTTCGGCCGCCCGGACGTGATTACCCGCATCGATGGACTGATCCTCCTGGCTTTCCTGGCGATTTTCATTTATGTGACCTTCTTCCGGGGGGATCATCCCGAACCGCTAACAGATCAATCTTTTGTCGTTCTGCCGCTGGGACGATCTATCCTGTATATTATCGGAGGCGCGCTGGGTTTGTACTTCGGCGGCGACTGGATCGTCGATGGTGCCCTGGTAGTAGCCCGTCAGATCGGCATCAGCGAAACCGCCATGGGGCTCACCCTGGTGGCCGGAGCTACCTCGCTTCCCGAACTGGCCACTTCGATCGTTGCTGCGCGTAAAAAGAATTCCGACATGGCCATGGGCAACGCCATCGGCTCCAACATCATTAATATTTCGCTGGTGCTGGGTGTCACCGCCCTGATAAGGCCCATTCCTTACACACCCCACCTGAACATCGAGATGGGTTTGGTGTTCCTTTCGGGAATTTTGCTCCTTGTTTTTACCCGTTTCGGAAAGGAAAAACAAACCCTGAACCGCATCGAAGGCATTTTTCTGGTGATTTTATACCTCCTTTTCATTTATTTTTCAACCCAATACCAGTAAAGGGCCGGTGCCTTTTCTCATTGAATAAAAACCATTTAAACGGACTGGCTCCGAAGTTTTCAACCGAATATAACCGGCCTGACAGAGAAAATTTCTTTTCCTTTGTTAAAAAATAGCAGATTTATTAGGTATTTTGCAAATAGGTATTATATTTGTCCTGTGAATTGAATAACAAAAACTATGGATCAGGATCTTATTAAGAAAATTCCCCACAAGACCATCGAAAGGCTCAGTCAGTATCGTCGGGCCTTGCTCATTTGTCTTGCCCAGGGCAAGACCCATATTTTTTCGCATGAGGTTGCGGAAATTCAGCATATCACGGCTGTTCAGGTACGACGAGACCTGATGCTGATCGGCTATTCAGGAAATCTGCGAAAGGGTTACAACATCCAGGATCTGATTGCGCTGATCGGAAACATCATCGACAGTCAGGACGGCCAACGGGTCGCCATTTTTGGGATGGGTAATTTCGGCCGGGCCATCAGCGCCTATTTTGAAGGCCGCAGGGAAAAGTTGTCTATCGTGGCAGGCTTCGATGTGAACCCGCAGAAAGTAGGAATTCCTGTAGCCGGGGTGCCGGTATATCACCTGGATCAGGCCTGTGAAGTCATTTCCCGGGAAAAGATCCGCATCGGCATCATCACCGTTCCCGGAAACCAGGCGGTCGAAACAGCCAAAGTGATGGTGGAATGCGGCATCAAAGGCATTCTGAATTTTTCCCCTTCGCCGGTAAAGGTTCCCGAAGATGTCTTTTTGGAGGAATATGATATGATCACCTCCCTGGAAAAAGTGGCCTTTTACGTAAAAGAGCATTAATTCAGCCGAATTAATGCCCTTTTCATTTCCATAATTATCTTTTTTACTGCCGGTCAGGATTAACCTGCAGTGATTCGTGTGCCTGCATCTTCATCGCCCAGCCGGCTGGTTTCGGTGATGATGGTGTCCTTACCTGTTTTTTCCACAAAGTGCAGGGCTGCCTTGATCTTGGGAGCCATGCTACCTTCGCCGAACTGGCCTTCGGCAAGATATTTTTTGGTTTCCGCCAGCGTCAGCGTATCGAGGGCTTTTTCCTGGGGTGTGTTAAAGTTGATGAAGACCTTGTCCACATCGGTCAGGATGTAAAACTCATCGGCGCCAATGCCAACGGCTAGTTTGGAAGAGGCCAGGTCTTTATCGATCACGGCATCGATGCCCTGAAGTTTCTTTTCCTCCACATAAAAGCAGGGGATACCACCACCCCCGACAGCGATGACGATATTGCCCTCCCGGGCGATCTTTTCCACGGCTTTCTGATTGAAGATCTCCAACGGTATCGGCGAGGCCACCACCTTGCGCCAGCCACGGCCACGGGCATCTTCCTTATATACCGATTTGGATTTCTTCATGAATTCCATGGCTTCTTCCTTCGTATAATAAGGCCCCACCGGTTTGGTTGGATTCGAAAAGGCAGGATCGTTCTTGTCTACCAGCACCTGCGTCACCAAGGTGAGGATGTCGCGGTGTTTCCCCTCTTTCATCATCACATTCATCAGCTGCTGCTCCAGCACATAACCAATAAAACCCTGGGAATAAGCACCACAGATATCCATGGGCATCTCCGGGATGCCGAAAAGCTTACTTCCGGCCGAATTCGCCAGCAAAATATTCCCTACCTGCGGCCCGTTGCCATGGGTGAGAACCAGATCATAATCCCGGTCCAGTAAATTCAATATGTTTTTCCCCGCTTTGAAAGCATTGTCTTCTTGCTCGTCGATGGTGCCCTGCTGTCCGGCCCTTAAAAGCGCATTGCCTCCAAATGCTACCACTGCTAATTTCTTCATAACAAATCGTCTTATCTCGTAATTGGTGAAAGAAAGGGTGCAAATTTAAAGGATTTACCCTGTAAAAGCCTTATAATAACTGGTTTTCTGTTAAAATTCAGGAAAATCAGTAAAACTCTTAGAAAACGTTTGCAATAATTTCTCCGGAAAGGCCGGTTTTTTC
>JBJKPL010000328.1:0-9659 GCA_046706345.1 Candidatus Sulfidibacterium sp. | reverse complement strand
TCCGTACCATCGGTGGAAAGTTCATTGATAATCTGAACCCGCTCTTCTTCCGTCCAGCAGTAGCGTTCTGTTTTTCCTTTGCGGATCAGATACAAGGGAGGAGTGGCAATATAAACGTGTCCGCGTTCTATCAGTTCGCGCATATAGCGGAAAAAGAAGGTCATAATCAGGGTGGCGATGTGGCTTCCGTCCACGTCGGCATCGGTCATGATGATCACCTTATGATAACGAAGGCTTTCGAGGTTCAGGGCTTTGGAATCCTCTTCCGTCCCGATTCTGACACCCAAAGCCGTATAAATATTTTTAATTTCTTCGCTTTCGAAAGCCCTGTAAGGAAGTGCTTTTTCCACGTTCAGAATCTTTCCCCGCAAGGGAAGAATGGCCTGGAATTTCCGGTCACGGCCCTGTTTTGCCGTTCCACCGGCAGAATCACCCTCCACCAGGTAGATCTCGCACAATTCAGGATTGCGTTCCGAGCAATCCGAAAGTTTTCCCGGCAGGCCGGAACCTGAAAGCACATTTTTTCGTTGCACCAGTTCCCGGGCCTTACGGGCAGCATTTCTTGCAGTAGCCGCCAAAATCACTTTCTGAACGATGGTCCGGGCTTCTTTGGGATGTTCTTCCAGATAAATATTCAGTGATTCGCTCACCATCTGGTCCACCACCCCCATGACCTCGGAGTTCCCCAACTTGGTCTTGGTCTGTCCTTCGAATTGCGGTTCGGCCACCTTCACAGAGATCACCGCGGTGAGTCCTTCGCGGAAGTCATCGCCGTTGATATCGAATTTCAGCTTGGCCAGTGCGCCGGATTTCTCGGCATAGGTCTTCAGCGTCCGCGTCAGGGCACGGCGGAAACCGGCGAGGTGCGTACCGCCTTCGTGGGTATTGATGTTATTGACATAAGAATGGAGGTTCTCGGTAAAAGACGTGCTGTACTGCATGGCTACCTCGATGGGCACTCCGTTCTTTTCGCCTTCCATGGAAATGATATCGGGGTTCAGCTTTTCGCGACTCTGGTCCAGATAGGAGATGAAATCGGCCAGTCCGTTTTCGGAATAGAAAAATTCGGATTTAAATTCGCCGTTCTCGCCCTTCTCCCGCTCATCGGTAAGCGTCAGTTTAATGCCTTTGTTCAGGAAAGCCAGTTCCCGCAACCGGGCTGCCAGGACGGAGAAATCATAATCAACGATAGAAAAGATGCTGTTGTCGGGTTGGAAAAAGATCTCGGTCCCCGTTTTTTCGGTCTCGCCGATAACCTGAACAGATTCAAGCGGTTTCCCGATGCTGTATTCCTGCCGGAAGATCTTACCTTCGCGGTATACGGTAGCCACCAACTTGGTGCTAAGCGCATTGACACAGCTGACACCCACGCCATGCAAGCCACCGGAGACCTTATAAGAACCTTTATCAAATTTACCTCCGGCATGCAACACGGTCATCACGACCTCCAGGGCCGACCGGTTTTCTTTTTCGTGAATGCCCGTCGGGATGCCCCGGCCGTTATCCAGTACGGTGATGGAATTTCCTTCGTGGATCGTTACAAAGATCTCATTACAGTAACCGCCCATCGCTTCATCGATGGAGTTGTCCACTACTTCGTAAACCAAATGATGTAATCCGCGCGTTCCGATATCGCCGATATACATAGCCGGACGTTTTCTTACTGCTTCGAGGCCTTCTAAAACGGTTATATTGTTGGCTGTGTATTGCTCACCGGCAATGTGTTTTTGTTCGTCTGTCATAATAAAAACCTATGAAACCTTCTTTTCAAGATATAAGATGGGCAAAGGTACAAAAAAAACCGATTCATTTTTCCCATACAGGGGCCTGGACAAGCGAAGTTATGAACAATTAACAGTCTTTAATAATCCCTTATTCCATCGTACGTTGCGCCTGGTTTCCGGGCCGGATTCGGGGCCAATTTTATCAAAACCGGAACCCCGCTCCCACCATGATCTCCAGGCCCTTCACGGGATAGTCGTTAAATTGTAAATATTTATTATTCAGCAGATTGGTAATTTTAAGAAAGGCAGATACCTGGTGGGTGATCTGGTAGTCGCTTCCAAAGTTAAGGTCGTAGTACGACGGCAGCTGATAATAATAAGATGAGAATCCTGTTCCTGAACTTGTTAACTGATAACTGGCCCAACGGTTGCCCATGTAATAGGCTTCGACCCAGGGCCTGAATTTTCCGCTCATCCGGACAGAAAATCCGAAACGGATTTCTTTCAGCGGTTTGTATAACGGATAGAAGTTGCCGTCCATATGATACCGGTTGTAATTACCGAGCAACCAAATCTTTACCGTACTGGAATTCACATAGGTGATGCCCCCGGAAAATGCCATCAAGTTTCCGCTGGCGTATTTAGCGTTAAATGCATTGAGATAACCCAGGGGATTGGGCCCGGCCAGCAGCAAGCTGTCGGGACTTGAAAACATGGGATAATCGAAGAAGGCCATATCCTGAAAAGTCTGATAACCGGCACGGAGTTCAAAGTCGAGTTTCCCGGCAATACTGCCCTTGAGGCCTCCGTAAAACTCCAGCTTGTTATTTTGCCAGCGGTACTCGTTGTTATAGGAAGAAATAAAAGGATTCTCTCCGGAAAGACTTTCCAGACTGTTCTTCTTGAGTCCGCCTTTGATACCGCCCAAAACCGTAAAACGCTGGGGGATCAGGTTGAATTTGGCATCCAGGTAGGGATAAAAATGCAGTTTCACCTGGTAGGACATCAGCCATTGCACATTCACCCCTGCCCTGAAGGAAACGATGCCGTATTTCGCATCGAAATAAGGCATACCGGCAATGTAGTTGTCCCGGTTTTGTCCTTTGTTGGTGTGCTCCTGGTAAAGAGCATATTTGCCGGTGATCCCCAGCTGCTGATGATTGAAGACATTATAGACCTCGAAAGCTTTGTGAACGTCAAAATGGAAGCCGGCAAAGAACTCGGAAGTATTTCTCAGATCTCTGATGTAATACGCCGAGGCCTGAATCCGGTGATGCAGCTTGTCGAAATTGCGGTAGGTGCTGGCGTAGTCGACGGCAAACGAAGCTTCCTGATATTGCTGTTTAAAGCGGTTGTCGCTCTTGACAAAGGCGGCCGTATCGCCGGAAGTCTCATGACCGTAATAGCGGTTGGCATCCAGCTTATATTCCGCTTTGAATCCGAGGATATGATAATCAAAATACTTTTCAAAATCGACCTCCGCCGAAGTATTGGAGTAAGGAGCGGGCAGATAATCCTTGATATTGGCAAAAGAGGAATAATGGTACAGGTGCACATTGAAACGATAGGAAGATTCCACCCCGCTGGAATGGAAGAATTCGGCATACGGGGAGAGCTGGCTACCTGCCCCCAGACGCAGCACATTGTTCCAGGAGGTATTCCTGATTTCCTCCTTGATCAACGCAGGCTTGATGGGCTGCAAGGTGATGGTTGTCGGCAATTCCTGTCCGGTAAAGTCGTCTTTAAAAGTAACGGTAGGCACCGAAAACTTCGGAAAAACCGGTTTCTGGTTAATTTTATAGGCCTTTTGTATCACCGGACTGGAGGTTCCGTAAACGGTCACATTTTCCTGATGTTTGGTTGTGAGTGAGTCCGCCTGATGTTGTCCGAAAGCTTTCCCTCCCAAAACCATCAACCACGAAAAAACCAGTCGTCCACCCCAGTTTAAATATCTCTTCCTTAACATAATCGGCATTTTAAGCTAAAAAATTCAACCTTTATTTTTTCTTTTGTATCTGTTGTTCTTTGGGTAATTGTTCAAGTTTTTGTCTTGCCAGGTCCTTCAGGTCCTTGCCGGGATAGTTTTCGATAACGCTTTTCAGCGTTTCCCGGGCCTGGAAAACATTGCCCTGGGCCACATAGGTATCCGCGAGCAGGATAAAGCCTTTGGCCACCCAGTACACTTCGTTGGGATAATTTTCCGAAAGGGCGAAAGCCAGTTTCTGGGCCTCTTTGTAATTTTTATCCTGGAAAGCCATCTGCGCCAGCCGGTAGTTGGATTCCGCACCAAACCGGCCTTTGGAGAGCTTGTTGGTGATCCGGAACTCCTGCTGCGCCTGCGATTTATTTCCGAGGCTCAGGGCGGACTTGGCCAGGACATAGTGGGCAAAGATGATCTGGTCGTTGACGATCTTGGGCATCTTAAGCAACTGACCCGCAAACTCGTTGGCTGCCTGTTCATTTCCGGAAAGGAAAGCCGACCGCATGGAACCGTCCATGGCTTCCAGCTTCAGGGAAGGATCATCGGTAAGGCTCGTCAGGTCTTTATAATCCGCGAATGCCTTCACATAATCCTTCAGGGCATAACGCATTCTGGCTGCCATGGTCAGGGCATGAATGGAATAATCGTTTTGCGGGAAAGCAATGATCTTATCGTAATAATTCAGTGCCTGGGCCGTATCCTGCGCTCCGGCATAACAATGAGCGAGATAGGAATAGGCTTTCAGAACAAATCCGCCTTTGGGAAACTTCTGCAGATAATCGGTCATGGAAGCGATGACCTTTTTGCAATTGCCCGCCAGGTAAGCGTCCTCTCCCACCGAGAAAGTCAGAGAATCTTCCTGGCTTTGTGAGACCTGGACAAAATTCAGCGTCTTGGCATACGCAAAATAGGAGCCCAGTTTCCCCATATCCTTATAAATGTCCTGTAGCGTGCTCAGGGCTACCCGCGCGTCGTTGGTTGCCGGATACAGCGAGATGACCTGCTTCAGGACTTTGATGGCCTGCTGGTTTTGATTGTTTTTATAATAGAGCAGCCCCATTTTCACCAGGGCCTTGCGGGCAAAAAGGTCATGGGGCCTTTCACGCACCAGTTGCTGGAAATAGGCGATCGATTCCCGGGTATTGTTCAGCGCACTGCCGTAGGTATCAGCCAGGTCGTACAACGCCCGGGTGTAATAGGATGAGTTGGGATAGGATGAGATCAACTGCGACAGCGTCTTCACCTTGCGGTGAAAGTCGCCCCCGGCACCATAGCAAAAGGCTTTCTGATAAAGGGCATAGGGGGCATCAAAGTCATCGGAAGCGATCACCTTGTCATAAAGCGTAATGGCATCGGAATAATCCCCCCTATCGACATAACAATCGGCCAGTCTGAGACTGGCATCCCGAACGAGTCGCGGATTGGTATTCCGCAGCCGCAAAAATCTCCTGAAAAATTCCATGGCCTGAGCATACTTTTCCATGTCAAAGTAGGTATAGGCAAGCCCGTAATAGGCTGTGGAATAACGGGGAGACCGGGCGGCATTCCGGGAAACAAGAAAAGTCTTGTAAGCCCGTGCTGCCTGTGGAAATTTCCGCATCTGATAATAGGCATCGGCATGCCAATACAAGGCCTCCAGGGTCAGTTCCGGGTTAGAAGGAAATTTCAGTGACTTCTCGAAATACATTGCAGCCCATGGATAGCGGCCCGACTGGTACCATTCCACGGCCTGCTGATAGGTTAATTGCTGATACGCCGAACGCAGGGATGCATCCGGATCCGGGATCTTTTCGATGGACGTGATGGCTGCCTGCCGGTTGTTGGTATTCAGATAAAGCTGGATCAGCAGTTTGGAAGCATAACTTTTTTCGTCTGCCGTGGCCGTAGGGCTTTTTAAGAATGCTTCCGCCAGGGCCACGGGATTGTTGTAGGGATCGCCTTTTTCTTTCAGCGTAAGCTTCAGATAGGTGAACAACGCTTCGGCCGTCATCCGGGGATCGCTTTTCATTTTATAGGCTGAGACAAAAGCATTCTGTGCAAACCGCACCTGGTTTGTCCGGAGGTAACAATACCCGAGATGGATCCAGGCATTTTGCGCCAGGGTATCCTGTCCTCCCGTTACCTGCTGGAAATTAGACGCCGCCGCCTGGTAATGCCCCGTTTCAAATCGGGTGTAACCAATCCGGTATTCCTCCTCCGGCGCAATCGTGTGGCGGGTGGTATTTTCGTAGGTTTCAAAATAAGGCAAAGCCGATTGGAAATCATTTAGCTCGTAATAGGCATTGGCCATGATCCGGCTCAGTTCCGGATCCGGGTGCTCATTGGCCGATGAAAAAAAACTCTTTCCCAGATCGACGGCTTTCTGATAGTGCTTTTGCTGATAATAGATGTGTAACAGATAAACCGGGACGAATTTTTTGTATCGCGGATCGTCTTTCACCGCCAGAAAACCCTTCAGGGCTTCATCATAATTACCGGCATCGTACTGAACATGGGCATAATAATAACTGGCCGGTTGGGCGAAGGGGCTGCCCGAATTCATCACCTGCTTGAACAAAGGCAACGCTTCGGCGGATTTGTTCCGCCGCAGGAGGCAAAAACCCTTCTCATAAAAATACTGCGCCTGCTGGTCCAGGTTGAGCGCTTCGGGCTTGATCTTTTCAAACAGCTGCATTACCAGATCGTACCGTCCCATGTTAAAATACAGGTTGGCAGTGGAAAAATTGATGACCGGGAGCCAGGCACTTTCAGGGTATTGGTTCGAAAAATTTGTCAGCCGGTAGAGCACATCTTTTTCGTTCAGTTTGACAGCACTTTCAGCCGCATAAAACGACGCGTCTTCCGCCAGCAGATTGGCACCCGAAGATTCCCGGACACATTGATCGAACAACGCCTTGGCAGCTCCGTAGTTTTTCTGATTGTATAAATTCAATGCTTTCTGGAAGGTCATGCCGGGGGATCGGGTCAGAGAGACATCCTGTCCGAGCACAGCCCCCCACACAAGGATAAAGCCTAATAACAGGGCATACTTAATTCCGGTTCTGTCCACAATTTTCAATTTTTTTTAAAATTACTTCTAAATACCGGTTGCGAAATCCCAAGGTCGGAGAATTATCAACAACTGAAAGTTTAACGAAAAAGAGGAGAAATTGTTTTAACAGGAGGCTGAATTTCAGATGAAGAAATTGTTATCGCAAGGCTGCTTTTTCAACCGAAAGAAGAAGCATCCCACATGAGGTCAGTCTTTGGGGGTCATTCTGAGTTTTTGTGCCGGAATAGAAAAACTGAATTCCGAGCCCTCACCGTAGGTGGATTCCACCGCCACGGTACCGCCGAACATTCTGACGATCAGTTTCACCAGATACAGGCCGATGCCCGTTCCGGTAAGTACCTTCTCCTTATTATACTCCAGTTTATTGAAGCGCTCGAACAAATGGCCCATATCTTCTTTCCGGATACCGATGCCCGTATCTTTCACAAAAAACCGAATGGCTTTCGATTCCACGGAAAAACCGATCTCCACGGAACCCCGGGCGGTAAATTTTACGGCATTATCCATTAACAGGCGGAGGGTGCGTTCAAGATAATTCCGGTCTATCTCGATAACCACAGGGTCCCTGGGAGTCCGGGCAACAATCTCCAGGTTTCGGTTCCCCGACCTGATCAGCTCTGCCTTATAGTTTTTTTGCATTTCCAGGATGATCAAATTCAGGTTGCAGGGTTCTTCCTCCAATTTGATGGTGTTGGATTCAATCATGGAAATGTCCAGGATATCATTGATCAGCGAAAGCAGATACCGGTTATTTTCATTGATATAGGATTTGTAAAGAGTTCGGTCTTCCTGTGAAACTTCCTCGGTCAGCATTAAATTGCTGAAGCCGATCACCGCATTCAGCGGAGTCCGGATCTCGTGAGACATATTGGATAAGAATCGGGTCTTCAGCTTATCGGATTCAAGGGCCTTGTGATACTCGGTAAAATAATTCTTTTTGGCAATCCACATCAGCACACCAGCGATCAGGGTGTACAACAAAACCGCAGTATACGCATCCACGCGCTGCATCTCGGGGCTGGGATAGTGAGATGGCGGGATCAGGTTTCTGGATTCCAGAAAATACAGCATGGCAATATCCACGACCACCACCACCGTAATGCGCAACAGTTTCTTGTTGTCCAGCATAAAGATCAGGTAGCCATAAAAAAGGAAAAGGAGATACAACATGGGACCTGCGGACCGATAATCATAATACCAGGCAATGTTGGCAAAGATCAGGGTAACGATCAGAAACAGCCAGCGTGTAAAATTAATATTTGAGACCTTTTTTGCCAGAAAATAGATGAGGAAATAAAAAACCAATGTTCCGCAGCCAAGGATTCTGGATCCCAGGGGGAAATTCCAGAAAAAGTTAATGATTAAAGAAACCGCAGAAAAAAAGATGCTCACCAGGCTGAGCGGGATCAGGAAACTTTTTTCAAAAAGCGTGGCTTCTCTTTCATCCACAAGATGTCCCCCTTCCCCTATGCGAAATAGGTCAACCAGATGCCCTGCTATACGTTTCAATCTCCTCATATCGAACGGTTTGTGAAGAAAAAATCAGCGTTTTTCTTTTGCTGTATACCGTGAGATCATATTAAATAAAACCTCCCGTTGTACGGGTTTGGCGATGTAATCGGTAAACCCGGCTTCCAGGCATTTCTCTTTATCGGCTGCCATGGCGTAAGCCGTCTGGGCAATAACGGGAATCACAGGATCGTTCTTCCGGATCACCTCGAGGACTTCGAATCCGTCCATATCGGGCATTTTCAGATCCAGGAGGATCAGATCCGCATCCGGATTCTTTTCAAAGGCATCGATGCCCTGTCCGCCGTTGTATGCCTGTACGAGCTCAAAATCTCCTGATTTCAGGATGGCAGAATAATACTGTTGGTTTGATTCCTGATCCTCAATGATCAGAATTTTAACTCTTTCGGGTGTATCTTTGAAAGGGTTTTCCTGTGCCGTAAGATGGGGCTTGTCCTCTTCTATTCTGAAATCTACTTTGGGAAGGGTAAAATAAAACGTCGATCCGATTCCGTATTTGGAGTCCACCCAAATTTCTCCTCCCAGCATGCCCACCACCCGTTTGGAAAGATAAAGGCCAATTCCGGTTCCCCGGAACAATCTTGTATTATCATCTTCCACCTTATAGAAACGGTCAAATAGATAAGCATGGTGGGTTTCCTTGATCCCGATGCCGGTATCCCGGACGTAAAATTTAAGATCCCGGTCTTCAATCTCATAGCCAAATTCCACCGTACCGCTTTCGGTATATTTGATGGCATTATCAAGCAGATTGACCATCACCTGCTGGAGCCGCGTACAATCGGTTTTTACAAAAACCTGAGCGGGTCTCGCTTTATTGATCAGTTTGATTTTAGGGTTATCGCTCAGTTTTAAGTGATAGGTTTCTTCCAGATTGTTCATCAGGTTTCCCAGGTCGCAGTTCCCGGTGACCAGGCTCAGCTGGTCGGATTCTATCATCGAAACGTCCAGAATGTCATTTACCAGTCGTAACAGCGAATCATTACTGCCATTGATAATGGCGGAATACTGCAGTTTTTCTTCCCGGGTCAGATTCTCATCAGCCAGAATATTGCTGAACCCCACAATGGCATTCAACGGGGTCCGGATTTCGTGAGACATGTTGGCCAGAAACGAGGATTTCAACTGATCGGCTTTCTTGGCCTTTTTGTATTGCGTAATATACGTGTTTTTGGCACCTCTCATCACCACAAAAATGGAAAACAGATACAAAAATATGCCGGTATAAACATCCTCTATTCTTGCTTTTGGTGTGGGATAATCGCCCACAACACCGGGATGATGGGATTCAAAATAATACAAAAACGACACATTAACAACCAGCAAAATACTGGCCGTCAGCAACTGCTTGCCATCAAGCATAAAGATCAGG
>JBJKPL010000327.1:0-2205 GCA_046706345.1 Candidatus Sulfidibacterium sp. | reverse complement strand
TCCCCGTTTACCGACAAAACTCCCCCAGTCGCCGAATTTTTATTTCCGGCCGGAAGGGGATGGTCTATTTTTGCATCGTAAACAAAAAATTCATCATCATGGGAAATTCAAAGAAATTATACCGGTCGCGCAGAGACAAAGTCATTGGCGGTGTGGCCGGAGGATTAGCAGACTATTTTGAAGTTGATGTGGTCATCATCAGACTGCTTTTTGTGCTGGTCTTCTTTCTGGGAGGCGGCGGATTCCTGGCCTACATTATTATGTGGATCGTGATTCCTGCAGAACCTTATTATCCACCCAGCAACGCCTCGGCCCCACGGCCCGAACCCAATCCGGACAACGCGCAACCGGCTTCTCCGCAAGAGCCCAATCCCGCCCAACCCGATGCCGGCAATCCCGCAGAGCCCAAAAGCGCAAGAAAGACCAATACCAGCCTGCTGGCTGGTATTGTCCTGATCGTATTAGGAATCGTTTTTCTGGCCAACCATATGATACCCTGGTTCCATCTGAGCAATTTCTGGCCCGTCCTGTTAATTATCGGAGGAGTCTATATCATTGAACCCGAATTATTTCACTCTAAAAAATAAAGCCATGCGATATAAAAATGTATTTTGGGGATTGATTTTGATCATCACCGGTGGCCTGATCATCGGCCGCAACCTGGACCTGCTCTATTTTGACTGGTTTAATTTCCTCAAGTTATGGCCCTTAATTTTCATCCTCTGGGGGATCTCGGTTCTGCCGCTGCGCGACCCGATCAAGATCATCCTGCTGGTGCTTGTACTTGGCGGCGCTACCTGGTTCGTTACCCATGAGCCTGCCGGCAGGAACGGTTTCGACAGCGAATATTTTTTCGGTTATTCCGATCATGATACCAACGGGTATTTCAAAAAAGCCCAGACGATCAACATCCCCAACAACGACAGCATTCAGACTGCCAGCCTGACGTTTGATGCCGCGGCCGGTAGTTTCAGTCTGAGAGACACCACCTCCGACCTGCTGGACCTGGCTCAATACGGAAACCGTGAAAACTATAAATATTTCACCGAACAGCAGGGAAATCACTGCAAGATCGAGATCAAAGAACGGCACAATCATGTCTTCGCATTTAATGGACGTCACCGGGCCGTGGACCTGAAACTGAATACCGCCCCGGTATGGAACATCAATCTGAATGCAGGGGCCAGTGATCTTCATTTCGATCTGAGCCCCTATAAAATTGAAAACCTGGATTTGGACGGGGGTGCCGGTTCCTTTGATGTCACCCTGGGTAGTCTTTTTCCCGACACCAAAGTCAAACTGGATGCCGGTGCTTCATCAGTAACCGTCAGGGTTCCGGAAGCTTCAGGTTGTGATCTGCGCCTGAGCTCGGTTCTTTCGAACCGGAACATGGAAGGATTTCAGAAACTGGGCGAGGGCCATTACCAAACCCACAACTACGATTCGGCCAAAAACAAAGTGCATCTGAATATTGATGCGGCCATTTCCAGCCTGTCCATCATCCGGTATTAGCAATTCATACCACTCAATATATGTCCACGGGCGGTTTTCTTCGGAAAACCGCCCGTTTTTTTCATTTTCAACCTTTCCCGGCTGACCTAATTGGCCTCAAGGCTCACGAACCGGAAATAGTGTATTTTTGTCCGCAAAATCCCAGGATTGGATACATTGCAGTTGAGCGAAGCGCAGGCTTGGATAAAACAGCGGGAAACCATCCCAGCAAAGGGAAAAAGAACCCCGAAAGCAAAAAGTTTTACTGATACCGCTTTCGAATTAAAAAAAAACCGGAAGAAAGTTTTTAAAACTTTGGTTAGTTGGAAAATAGTTTCTATTTTTGCACCCCGATTTTCGGTTTAATAAGCAAAAAGACTTAAGAAACAAATAGATAGATGGATACTTTAAGTTACAAGACAATGAGTGCCAATCAAAACACTGCCAATAAGGAGTGGATCTTGATTGATGCGGAGAATCAGGTGTTGGGAAGAGTGGCTTCCATTACTGCCAAATTTCTCAGGGGAAAATACAAAACCAATTTCACCCCGCACGCTGATGCTGGAGATTATGTTATCATTGTAAACGCTGACAAGATCAGACTTACCGGTGACAAATGGGATCAGAAAGAATATGTCCGCCACACCGGATATCCGGGTGGTCAGCGCATCACTTCCGCCAAAGAAATGATGGCTAAGAAACCCACTGCCATGG
>JBJKPL010000326.1:0-17674 GCA_046706345.1 Candidatus Sulfidibacterium sp. | reverse complement strand
GTATTACGTTCATACATGCCGATGCCGGCGGTTTTGCCATGGGAGTCAAAGACAATGAGCTCTATACCCGCTGGCTGCAGTTTGCCTGTTTCTCTCCCGTGTTGCGGCCTCACGGTTCAGGCATTCCGTCCGAGCCCATTTTCTTCAGTGATACCACCCAGCGCATCGTCCGCAACTTCATGAAATTGCGTTATCGCCTGCTGCCTTACCTATACACCGTTGCCTGGCGAACGGATGTGGAAGGCACTCCGATCATCCGTCCTCTTTTCTTTGAATATACCGACGATTCCACGGCGTATTCCGTGATCGATGAATACTTTTTTGGTCCCGATCTCCTCGTGGCTCCCGTATTGCATCCCGGAGTCAAAAGTCTCAAAGTCTATCTTCCGAAAGGACTTTGGTATAGCTGGTGGGATCATCAGAAATTTGAGGGTGGCCATTGGATCACGGTGCCCGTGAACCTGGAAACCATTCCGGTCTTTGTAAAAGCCGGTGCCTTTATCCCCATGGTGAAAGCGGTGAGTTCCACGGATTATTATACTTCGAAGCATCTGAAGATCTTGTATTTTCCATTACAGGGGAAAAGTGCGGAAAGCGTGATGTATGAAGACGATGGAAAGACGTTCGGCGCCTATCAGAAAGGAGATTATCAGCTGCTGAAATTTCGTTCGCAAAGTGGCAGGGAATTTACTTTTTCCGTTTCGGGAAAAGGATATCATGGCATGCCGGCCAAACGGAAAGTAACTTTTATTGTCGTTGGGCAAAAGCCGGTCCGGTTTACTCTGAAGAGTGGAAAAGTCAAAGTTGTGCATGAAAAATAGAACAGGAATGTAATTTAGATGGAAAACCCGGGACTCTAGGCCCCGGGTTTTTATTTTTCTCCGGGTTTATGACGAACTGTCCTCAGAATTTTCCATCATGGCCTCATATTTTGTCACCCTTTCGCAATGGTTTGAATTATAAGGAATGGGACAGGAAACCTCAGGAAAAAGGTTTAGAGACCGTAAATAAAATCTTCGGCCTGTAAGAACAGGTTGAATTTTTCTACTTTTACCCCAACAAATCATCTGCATTTGAAAAACGGTTTTTACATAGGGACACTTTTCACTACCACCGGGCGAGGGCGCACGGAGGGGACTATGGGCCGTTTTACCACCTTTACCTCCACCCCCTCGGGGGTATAGATTTATTTACCGCATCAGGCGGAAGGGACATATTTCACGGTATTTATTTAACAACATAAAAGAGAACCGCTCCCGGGGCAGGCTTTTCTTTTTCAAAATTTTTCAAGATGAAAGTTTTAAAATTTGGAGGTAGTTCTGTTGCCAGCGCAGAAAATATTCTGAAAGTCATAGAGATCATCAAAAAGCAGGCTTCCGGCGAAAAGCTGGTCCTTGTGGCCTCCGCCATGGGCGGCATTACCAATCTCCTGGAGCAGTGCGGCGAACAATCGCGCAAGGGCGACCGGAATTTCCAGACCACGTTGAATGAGATCGGTGAGCGCCATTTCAGGGCCATCGGCAAGATCTTCCCTTTAAAAGGACAAAGTTCCGTGATTGCCGAGATCAAGCTGCTGCTCAACGAGCTCGACGATCTCTGCAATGGGATTTTTCTTTTGCATGAGGTATTTCCGAAAACCCGCGATTACCTGTTGGGTTTTGGTGAAAGGCTTTCGGCGGTCATTATTTCGGCGGCGCTGAACCTTCATAAAATACCCACCACGTTGCTGGATGCCCGTGAACTGATCGTCACGGATGAATCTTACGGTCAGGCACAGGTGCTTTTTGGGCGCACCGAAAAGCAGATCGCGCAGAAGTTTGGTAAAATCGACCGACCGGTTTTTGTGCCGGGATTTATCGCCCGGTCTGCCGAGGGTCATGATACCACATTGGGCCGCGGCGGTTCCGACTATACCGCTGCCATCCTGGCGGCTGCAGTCGGAGCTTCGGCGCTTGAGATCTGGACCGATGTGGACGGCGTGATGACGGCCGACCCCAGCCTGGTGGAAACCGCCATGCCCCTTGAAAAGATGTCCTATGAAGAGATCATGGAGCTCTCGCATTTCGGGGCCCGCGTCATTTTTCCGCCTACCCTGCAACCGGTCATGCGAAAGGAAATCCCTTTATGGATCAAGAATACTTTTCACCCTGAAATCGCGGGAACCCTGATCTGTAAAGAGGGAAAACCCAATGGCCATGCCATCAAGGGACTGTCGCACGTTGATAAGATTGTGCTGCTTACCCTCAAGGGGGCAGGAATGGTGGGCGTCACCGGCATTGCCGCCCGTTTTTTCTCCACTTTGTCCCGGGAGAAAATCAACGTGATCTTCATTACCCAGGCCTCTTCGGAGCACTCCATCACCGCTGCCATCAGCAAAGCAGACCTGAAACGCGCGGAGCACGCGGTTCAGAAAGAATTTGAAAACGAAATGGCCCTGGTCAAGATCGATCCGCTGCTGGTGGAAGATCAGCTTTCGGTGATCGCCCTGGTGGGCGATAAGATGAAATCGTCGGTCGGGCTGAGTGGAAAGGCCTTCAATGCCCTGGGAAAGAACGGGATCAACATCCGGGCCATAGCCCAGGGATCCACAGAAAGGAATATTTCCCTGGTGGTCTCCGATCAGGATGTGACCAAGGCACTGAATGTGCTGCATGAAACTTTCTTCCTGTCGAAGTACAAGAAAGTACACCTTTTCATGGTGGGCGTGGGCAATGTGGGAAGTGCTTTGCTGGAGCAGATCCGCGAGCAGTTTGAGTATCTCAGGAACGAATACGCGCTGGAAATCAAGGTCGTGGGATTGGCCAACAGCCGGAAAATGCTTTTGGATGAGCGATCTGTGGATCTGGATCATTGGAAGAGCGACCTGCAGGAACGGGGAGAGGTTATGTCGCGGCAGGCATTTCTACTGAAAATGAAAGAGATGAACCTGCGCAATTCCGTTTTTGTAGACAATACCGCCAGCGCTTCCATCGCCGGTTTGTATGAGCCTATCCTGCAGCAGAGCATTTCGGTGGTGGCTTCCAACAAGATCGCGGCTTCTTCGCCTTATGAAAATTACCGAAATCTGAACCTTCTGGCGAAAGCCCGGAATGTGAAATACCTTTATGAAACCAATGTTGGTGCCGGCCTGCCGGTGTTGAAAACACTCCAGGGTATGAGGAAAAGCGGCGATAAGATCTTTCGTATCCAGGCCGTTTTATCGGGCAGCCTGAACTTTATTTTCAACCATTTTGTTGCAGGGAGCTCTTTTTCGGACGTGGTAAAACAGGCGATCCGGGAAGGCTACACCGAACCCGATCCGCGGATCGACCTAAGCGGTCAGGATGTAATGCGTAAGATTTTGATCCTGGCAAGAGAATGCGGGATTCCCCTGGAATTCGAGGCGGTGGAAAATGTATCCTTTATGCCGGAACCTTTGATGAAAATGAAGAATGTCAGCGAATTCCTGGAGGCTTTGCCGCAGTATGACGGTTATTTCGACGAGCTGCGAAAGCAGGCGGAAAGCCAGCACACCAAACTGCGTTACGTGGCTGAGTTGGACAATGGAAAGGCCCGGGTAGGCCTGCAACATGCCGACGTATCTCAACCGTATTATCAGCTGGATGGGAAAGACAATATCGTTTTGATCTATTCCAAGAGATACAATGAACAGCCGTTGGTGGTAAAGGGCGCCGGAGCAGGCGCTTCGGTGACAGCTTCGGGGGTTTTTGCCGATATCATTTCCGTCGTAAATCAATAAAAAGCGTAATTTTCATCATTAATAAAAGACTTATGGATGAAGTAAAGATCTTTTCCCCGGCCACGGTAGCCAATGTAAGCTGTGCCTTCGACATTCTGGGCTTTGCACTGGAAGCGGTCGGGGATGAAATGATTTTTCAAAAAACACCCGAATGCGGGTTGGTCATCGAGATGGCCGGAAACAGCAACCTATCCACGGTGCCGGAGGAAAATGTGGCCGGCGTGGTGGCCCTGGCCATGCTCCGGAAAGTAAAACCGGATTTTGGCGTGAAAATGACCATAAAAAAAGGCATCAAACCTGGAAGCGGTATCGGTTCCAGCGCTGCCAGCGCTTCCGGCGCTGCCTATGGAATGAACCAGCTTTTCGGTACTATTTTTTCCATGCACGAGCTGGTGGAATTTTCCATGCTCGGCGAGGCACTGGCTTCGGGTGTTCCGCATGCCGACAATACAGCGCCGGCCCTGTACGGCGGTTTTACCTTGGTGCGCAGCGTGGATCCCCTGGATGTGATCCCCATCCCCACACCAAAGAATCTCTTTGTTACCATTCTGCATCCGCAGATCGAGGTCCGAACGATCTATGCCCGTAAGATCCTAAAACAATCGGTCCTGCTGAAGGATGCCGTGAAACAATGGGGAAATATCGCCGGGCTGATCAGCGGATTGTACAGGGAAGACTATGCCTTGATCGGGAGGTCGCTTCAGGACATCATCGTGGAGCCCATCCGTTCCATTCTGATCCCGCTTTTTCCTGAAGTTAAAAAAGCCGCGGTGGAAGCCGGCGCACTGGGCAGCGGGATCTCCGGCTCGGGGCCTTCGATGTTTGCTTTGTCCGAAGGCAGGGAAACCGCACAAAAGGTCGCCGAAGCCATGGAGCAGGTATATGCCGACAGCGGCATTGATTTTGAAATTTATGTGTCCGGCATCAATGCCCAGGGCGTGCGGGTGACGGGATCGATTGAAAACAGCGAAAACAGATAACATTCATGAAATTTTACAGTACCAACCTTCAGACAACACCCGTTTCTTTCCGTGAAGCGGTCATTCAGGGGCTGGCCGCAGACCGGGGGCTCTTTTTTCCGGAGGCCATTCCCCGGCTCCCGGCGTCTTTTATTCAAAAGCTTCCAGACTTGTCGCTGCCCGAGATTGCCTTTGAATTCCTGAAGCCCTATGTGGCCGACGACCTGTCGGCCGCTGATTTGCAGTCGCTGGTGGAAGAGGCTTTGAATTTTGAGATCCCCCTGGTGCGTCTCGATAAAGAGGAATATGTTCTGGAACTTTATCATGGCCCCACGCTGGCCTTCAAGGATGTGGGCGCCCGAACGATGGCGCGCTTCCTGTCCAGATTTACCGATAGCACAAAAGTCACGGTCCTGGTGGCAACTTCGGGAGATACCGGCAGTGCTGTGGCACAGGGTTTTTACAATGTCGCTGGGATTGAGGTGGTTGTGCTTTATCCCAAAAACCAGGTCAGCAACATTCAGGAGAAACAATTCACCACGTTAGGGGGGAACATCACGGCCCTGGAAGTGAACGGTACCTTTGACGATTGCCAGCGAATGGTCAAGGCGGCGTTTGTCGATCCCGAGCTGAAACAAAAAATGAACCTTTCTTCTGCCAATTCCATTAACCTGGCGCGGCTTTTACCCCAGGCGGTGTATTATTTCCATGCCTTCGGACAGTTGAAAAACAACTACAAACCATTGGTTTTTTCGGTCCCCAGCGGAAATTACGGCAATCTGACGGCAGGGCTCATCGCCAAAAGATCGGGCCTTCCGGTCCATCATTTCATCGCATCGGCCAACCGCAATGATGTGGTTCCCGAATATTTCTCTACCGGAAATTATCGGCCCAGGCCTTCGATAGCGACCATTTCCAATGCCATGGATGTAGGTGATCCCAGTAATTTTGCCCGTATGCTCGAACTTTACAGGCAGGATCTTCCGGCCATGAAGCAGGATATTTCCGCCTACAGTTTTTCCGATCAGGAAACGATGTTGGAGATGAAACATATTTTCCGGAAATACGGTTTTGTGCTGGATCCGCATGGCGCGGTGGCTCATCTGGGACTGGCTTTTTACATGAAAAATCATGACGTTTCCGGGATTTTCCTGGAGACAGCCCATCCGGCCAAATTCCGTGAGACCGTGGAACAGGTTCTTCCATTGCAAGTTCCTTTGCCAGTGCAACTTAAATCCAGCCTGGAGAAAGAAAAGCGGTCAGTAGCCCTCGCTGCCGACCCTGAACAGTTGAAAGAATTTCTCCTGAGCCGGTAGGTTTTCCATTACTTAAAATGGCCTAAGGAACAGGTTGAAAGCTTCAGAATGCGTATGGACGCTCGGACTTAGTGTATTTCTTCAAACGTTTGCATTCGATAAAACTTTTCCGTAAGAAACCCCCAAGGTAATTTATAGTTTATTTAGAACCCTTCACTAAGCTTTGACCCGTTTAAAAAGTAACTTTGCATCAGGGTCAACCGACAGCGTTTTCAGAATTTTCCCAACTCGAAAAAGGAAGGAGATTTCTTGATTTCGATACCGGGAATGATTATATTTGAAATAATATTTTGGATTAAAGGATAGAGGATGATAAAAAAATTTACACTTTTTATTTTGATGGCGTTTGCAGGTTTTTCGCTTAAGGCACAGGTGGTTACCTGTAGCCCGGCGTTTCCTACGGCAAACGATTCGGTTACGATCACCTTTCACGCCGATCAGGGCGATAAAGGCCTGATGAATTATTCCGGAACCGATGTATATGCCCATACGGGTGTGATCACGAACAAAAGTACCACCACGAGCGATTGGAAATACGTGAAGGCTTCCTGGTCCACGAATATTCCCGCTTGTAAGCTGACCAAGGTGGCCACGAATACATGGCAGCTAAAAATAGGCCCTTCGATCCGCAGTTTTTATGGCGTGCCTTCCGGCGAGACGATCGACAGTCTGGCTTTTGTCTTTCGCAATTCCACCGGTTCGGTCACCGGCAGGGATGTGGGTGGAAAAGATATTTTCTATGCCGTATACCAGGCTGCGGATCTGAATGTGAAAATCAGTGCACCCACCTTTACGAATCCCGCGGTTGTGAATTTGAATGATACGGTTCAAATTAAATGGATCAGTACCAGCGCTGATTCTACTTTTCTTCTGATTGACAATAAAACCATCGTGGCCGATACGGGCAGCAGTTTTACCAAGACCATTACGGCCACAGCCTACGGAAAACACATGATCGTCGCCCGGGCCGACAGTGCCGGCAAGGAAGTGTATGATTCGGCTTATTATTATGTGCTGGGCCCCAATAAAACGGAAGCCTTGCCTTCCGGGATCCGTGACGGGATCAACTATATCAACGACACCACGGTGACGTTGTGCCTGTATGCTCCGTCGAAGAATCATGTTTTTGTGCTGGGTGATTTCAACAACTGGGAATATGATTCTGCCTATCAGATGAAGGAAACCCCTGACAACAATCGCTATTGGCTCACCATCACCCATCTGACGCCGAAAAAGCAATATATTTTCCAGTATGATATCGATGATACCATCCGGGTGGGGGATCCTTATGCCGACCAGGTGAGCGATCCCTGGAACGACAAATACATCACCAGTGCCACCTATCCGAACCTGATCGCTTATCCGCAGGGAAAAACTTCGGGAATTGCCACCGTTCTGGAAACCGGCCAAACTCCGTACCAGTGGAAGACCACGAATTTCACACCGCCCAAGGAACAGAATCTGGTGATCTATGAGCTTTGGGTCGGTGATTTCACCACCGGCCATACCTTTACGGATGTGATCGATACCCTCGGTTATTTGCAGCGGCTTGGGATCAATGCCATTGAGCTGATGCCCGTGAGCGAATTTGAAGGAAATGTCAGCTGGGGATATAATCCGAACTATTATTTTGCTGTAGACAAATATTACGGTCCGAAGAATACCTACAAGGCCCTGATCGATTCCTGTCATGCCCGGGGTATCGCCGTTATAATGGACGTGGTTCTGAACCATCAGTACAACACCAGCCCCTTTGCCATGATGTACTGGGATCCGGTCAACAACCGGCCGGCCGCCAACAATCCCTGGTTTAATACCGTTTCACCGAATACTTCCTTTTCTTACGGAAATGATTTCAATTACGACAGTCCTCAGACGGTGAAGTTAATGGACAGCGTCTGCAATTACTGGCTGACAGAATACAAGGTGGACGGATTCCGGTTTGATTTCGCCAAAGGGTTTACCAATACCCCTGGTGACGGTTCTGCTTATGATACTTCCCGGATCCGGCATATTGAGCATATGTACGATCATATCAAGGAATTCCATCCCAAAGCCTATGATATTCTGGAACTCTTTACCGCTTCCGCAGAAGAGCAGGTGCTGACGAGTTACGGTATGTCGGTGTGGGGAAATGAGAATTCGCAGTACAACCAGGCCACGATGGGCTATGCCACGAATCCTTCTTCCGACTTTTCAGGTATTTCCTATAAACAGAACGGGTTTACCAATCCCGCCGGCGTAGTGGGTTATATGGAAAGTCACGACGAAGAGCGACTGATGTATAAAAATGAAGTTTACGGGGCCTCCTCCGGAAATTATAATGTGCAGGACACTGCAACGGCACTGAAACGGATGGAAGAAGCGGGTGCTTTCTTCTTTACCGTGCCGGGACCCAAGATGATCTGGATGTTTGGCGAGCTGGGTTATGATTATTCCATCAATACCTGTTCTAACGGCAGCGTCGATGCTTCGGGAGGATGCCGGCTGGATCTGAAACCCATCCGGTGGGATTATTATAACGATCCCGCCAGGAAACATCTCTATGGTGTCTGGTCGGCCCTGATCCATTTAAAGGAAACACAACCCGTTTTCCAGACTGCGAACTTCACCATGAAAGTGGGGTCGGGGAGCCTGTTAAAAAGCATCCAGCTGAGCGATACATCCATGGATGTGGATATCATCGGTAACTTCGACGTGGTTTCGGGATCCATTGATCCGGCGTTCCAGAAAACGGGTACCTGGTATGATTATTTTTCCGGTGATTCCATCAATGTGACAAGTGTGGATGCCAACATTACGCTTCAGCCGGGGGAATATCATATCTACACCACCAAACGGCTCACGGCACCCGATTTTATTCTGGGGACCCAGGAACATTCCATAGGCAACGATCTGTCGAGATTCCAGCTTTACCCCAATCCTGCCTCCAGTGGCATCCAATTGAAGTTGAACATGGAAACCGCCACCAATGGGATGATTTCGCTCTACGACCTCACCGGCCGGATGATCCGTACCTTCTACAAAGGACGATTCAACCAGGGAGTGAATACGCTGAACTTTAATGTCAGTGGTATCGGCCAGGGCCTGTATTTCGTGGTGGTGAACACCGAAAACAACCGCCAGGTGAAAAAGCTGATGATACAGTAATTACGTTGAGAATTAAATTTCGGATCCGGGAACCGTCAGGTTTCCGGATTTTTTTTGTCCAAACGTAGGGTTATTAAAACAAAAAACCCTGAAGGATTCAGGGCTTTTTGAATGGACAATTACAGCTTATCTCTCTACAAACCGTTAAAGAAATTGATCGTTGGCTTGCGAGCGACCAAATTCTCAAAGTTTCCCTTAAGAATTCGAATCAAAGATCGGTATAAAAAACCCCATTCAGACATTTTTCCATCCCCAATACGCAATAATAACCCAACCCACCGCGGTCTACTGCCGTGATGATGTATTTAAAACGTTTGCAATTCAGGTTTTATCCTTCTGGGATTCATGTGTTTTGATCGCATAAAACAACAATTCCTGCCCATTTGGACAGGAATGTTCTGTTTTTTTGGAAAATCATCGGGGCGGATCGCCGGAAAAGCGCTCCAATGTAAGTCTAACTGGTGCCTCTTTCGATGAACTGCGTCTTGATGACGACATGTTCGGGTTCGTAATCATACACGTCTTCCTGGATCCGACGAAGCAAGATCCGGGTGGCGGTTTTTCC
The DNA here is from genome assembly GCA_046706345.1 of Candidatus Sulfidibacterium sp. Lineage (GTDB taxonomy): Bacteria > Bacteroidota > Bacteroidia > Bacteroidales > F082 > Sulfidibacterium. Next base: position 7,945 of record JBJKPL010000326.1, on the reverse strand, counting down.
CATGGAAAAACCAAACTGATCCACGGTGGATAACTCGGGGTCACAGATCGAAGCACTGAGGCTGTTTTCGAAACCGACGATCTTTAACTCTTCGGGGATCTCGATCTTCAGCTGGCGGGCTACTTTCATGGCGCCCAGGGCCGTCATGTCGTTAACGGTAAAGATCCCGTCGGGGCGGTCTTTCTTCTTTAGCACACTCCTGGAGATCTTAATGGAATCGTCGTAGGTGTCGCAGGGATAAACCAGATCGTTGGTGAACGGCATGCCATATTTCTCAAGGGCATCCCGATAGCCTTTCATCCGGTTCTGGCCGATCAGCAAATGTTGCGGCGCCGAGTAAATGGCCACCCGTTTGCATCCGCGTTCGATCAGATGACACACGGCCTGATAGGCCCCGGTGTAATCGTCTACCGAGACGGTATCGGCATGCATGCCTTTGACGATCCGGTCGTAAAACACCAGCGGAATCTCGTTTTCGATGATCTGCTGAAAGTGAGCGAAATCGCGGGTTTCCTTGGAAAAAGATGCAAGAATTCCATCCACCCGGTTCGAAAGCAAGGTCTGGGTATTCAATACTTCACGGAGGTAGGATTCGTTGGATTGGAAAACCATTACATTGTAATTGTTTTCGTAAGCCACTTCTTCTATCCCATTGATAATGGTCGAAAAGAAATAGTGTTGCGTTTCCGGAATCAGCAGCCCGATGGTATTGGTTTTGCTGTTTTTTAAGTTCAAAGCAATCAGGTTGGGTTTGTAACCCAATAACTTGGCCAGCTGCTTTACTGCCTCCCGGGTCTTCAAACTGATGTCGGGATGGTCTTTAAGCGCTCTCGAAACTGTGGAAACTGAAAGCCCCAGTTTTTCAGCAATGTCCTTTATGGTAACTTGTTTTTTCATAGCATCTTTAGACAACGAAAATACTGCAAATTTTTCATATGTGAACCAGGCAGTTTATATTTTCACAAAATTTTGGAAAATATCCCAGCCTCCATTCACGTTTCTTTGGAAATAAACTAACCTTTTATGAGCCAATTATTTAATTAATTTTATGATGAAAGGCTATTTATATAAAACCACATAATGCCAGGGTTCCAATTTGAAGATCCAGTCTGAGTGGATGTGGATCTTATGGCCTGTGAACAACTCGTGGTATTTACCATGAATCGCTTCGTTTTCAAGCTTAAATTCCTGTTCAACAGGACTTAAGTTCAGGATCACCACGACCTGGTTTCCATCTTTTTCGCGATAAAAGGCGAATACCGACTGACTCAGACCTTTGGAAAGAGGTACCAGTGTGCCGCCCTGCGATCCATTCCAAAGCGCATGGTTTTCGGCCTTGAATTTATTCAGTGTAGTATAAAAGTCTTCGTAGGTGGTATGACTCCAGTCGATGGTGTCTTTGGTAAAAAATCGGAGGCTTTTATCACTTCCGGCTTCCTCACCGTTGTAGATCAACGGGAAACCGGGGATGGTGTAATCCATCACGGTAAAGGCCTGAAACGCTTTGCCCAGGCGTTTGAATGCCGTTCCGCTCCAGGTGTTTTCGTCGTGGTTGCTGGTGAAATACATCCGGTAAACATTGGGACCGTAGGTTTCGTTTTCCCATTTCAGATAGCCCCACAAATCAGATGCATGTTGTTTTCCCTGGGCAATGTCGTTGTCGAGATGCAGCATTTTCCAGGTGTAATTCATGTCAAAGGCGTGTTTCATCAGGGCTGTGTTGTCTTCGTCTTCCGCCAGCATGAAAACCGGTTTGATGGAATCCAGTTCTTTGCGGGCTTCATTCCAGAAATCTACCGGGACCATACCGGCGACATCGCAACGGAAACCGTCGATATCGGCTTTTTCAACCCAGTATTTCATGGCATCGATCATGGCCCTGCGAAGTTGTTGATTTTTGTAATTCAGCTGAATGACGTCGGTCCAGTCGAAGGGCGAAACCAGTTCGCCTTTGTCGTTGTGTTTATACCAGTCGGGATGCTCGGTGGCCCAGGGATTGTCCCAGGCGGTATGGTTGGCAACCCAGTCAAGGATCACATGCATGCCCCTTTTATGGGCATCGGCTACCAGATCTTTAAAATCCTGCAAGGTGCCGAAATGCGGATTGACCTCGGTATAATTCTTTACCGAATAGTAACTCCCCAGACTCCCTTCGCCTCCTTTTCGGTTTTTCACGCCGATGGGGTTGATGGGCATGATCCAGAGGATCTTAACGCCCATTTTTTCCAGCCTGGGCAGGTGGGCTTCGAAAGCCTTAAAGGTTCCTTCGGGGGTATACTGACGAATGTTGACTTCATAGATGTTTGCCTTGATGCTCCAAACGGCGTGGTGCACCTGGGTTATGAGAGGTTCGTTCATTTTTTCTTTTTGATTGTTAACAGGTTGTGCGTTTATTGTCCAGGCTGCCAGAAGCAGGGTCAATAAAGCCGGCGAAAATATTGAAAAAAATTTGTTTTTCATGATGTATGTTTTTTACCAGGTGATGACGGTCTTTTGATGGCTGTTGGGACAGGTAAATGTCAGAACACCGTCATCAGGATTTTGATATTTAGCCAAATATAAGGATTTTGGATTCACTTTCAGCGATGCTGCCGATCCGTTCACAAAAACTTTCTGAACAGAGTTTCCAAATCCGTGCAGGACGAAGCGGAGGACTTTGAACTTAGACTGATACGTGCCTTCCGCTGCATCCAGAACAATCTTGCGGCTGCTGCCGTCATATGAAATTTCGCGTTTGAAAAAAACGCCGTTTTCATATTGATAGCTCGTGCCGTCGTCTTCGTAATATACATAATGATGGGTCCCGTTTCCGGCATAGATATGAATTTCAAGCGTGTCGCCCGGATTTTCACCCGTATTCTGTACCAGCTTCTGGATGGGAATAATGGCCCCCGCTTTCACGAATACGGGCAATCTGTACAACGGACTTGGCGTGAGGAACTTTTGGTTGCCGTGATATTTCTGATCCGTGTAGAATGAATACCAGTTTCCTTTGGGAAGATAAGCTTCCACCGCCTCCTGGGTGCTTTTTGCCGGGACCACCAGCAGCGAAGGTCCAAAGAGATACTGGTTGTCGAATTCCGGATCATAAACATTGGTATCCTGGGTGTAGGCGATGCTCAGGCTTCGCTGCACCGGCATGCCGTTTTGTGAAGCTTCATAAAATGCAGCGTATATGTAAGGCAGCAAATGATACCGTAAATCGATAAAATGAGTGGCCAGGGCCCTTGTCGATTCACCATAGGACCAGGGTTCCGACCGGTCGGAGTTCAGGGTCGAGTGGACTCTGAAGAAAGGACAGAAAGTGCCGATACTCACCCATCTTGCATAAAGCTCGGGTGTGGCATTGCCCTGAAAACCTCCCACATCATCACCGGTGAAAGGAACGCCTGACAATCCAAAGCTGTTTACCAGTCGGATGCCCAACAGCATATGGTCGTCGGTGGCGTGGTTGTCGCCGGTCCAGATGGCCGTATAGCGCTGTAAGCCGGCATATCCGGCCCGGGTGATCACCAACGGGCGTTTGCCGTCCATGAGTTTCCGGGTCCCTTCGTAAGTGGCCCGTGCCATTTGCATCCCATAAACGTTCTTGCCGGTAAGATAGGAAACATGTTTTCCTTCCCAATCCATTTGAATGATAGGCGGTACATCTTTCCCCCAGGTGGCAATTTCATTCATGTCGTTCCAGAATCCGGATACTCCTTTGTCAACCAAGGTTTTAAATTGTTCACCCCACCAGGTTCTGACCTGAGGATTGGTAAAATCCGGGAAGTTGCACCAACCCGGCCAGACCTGTCCGGTATAGTTGGTTCCATCGGGATATTTGATGAAATAATTGTTCTTGACGCCTTCATCATACACTTTATATCCTTTTTCCACTTTGATTCCGGGATCAATGATAACGACCGTATGAATGCCCATTTTCTTTAAATTTCCCACGAGTTCTGCAGGATGCGGAAAACCTTCCGGGCTCCAGGTGAAGACTTTGTAAGCATCCATATATTTGATGTCGAGATAGATGACGTCCAGCGGGATGTGCTTGTCACGGAAAGTATTGGCAACTTCCATCACTTCTTTGTCGGGATAATAAGCCCAGCGGCATTGTTGAAATCCCAAACCCCAAACGGGCGGCATTTTAATGCGACCCGTCAGGTGGGTGTAGTCTTTTAGAATTCCGGAAACATGTTGGTCATAAATGAAATAATAACTCACCTGACCGTCGTCTACTGAGAAATAGGAAAAACGGTTGTTTCCGGCCCCAAAATTGAACACACTCTTGGTGGTATTATCCACAAAAATGCCATAATTCAGCCCGTTATGAATTCCCATGTAAAATGGGATGGTGGAATACAACGGGTCGCTCCAGTTTTCGTAATTCGGATTGTCGGTGTTCCAGTTGGTATAGGCAGATCCCCGGCGGTTCAGGTTGCCGGTTTTCTCTCCCAACCCAATGAATTTTTCATCAGAATACAGTTTTTTAAAACAGAAAAGTTTCCCTTTTAACCAGTACGTTCCCATGGGATCATCCTGATTGATGACTTTTCCGTCCAGGGTTTTAAAGGTAAATCTCAAGGGGGATTTGGTGATCTGAAGTTCCAGTGAGTCGGTTTTGATGATAAAATCCTGCTTGTTTTCCTGAAATGTGAATCTTAACTCCTGCGGTTTCGCAATCACCGCATAGGAAGGAAGATCACGAAAGTTCTGATCCCAAAGAGAGATCTTAATAATTGTCGGGCTGTAGAGGGTCACCCGGGCACTGCCATGGGTGGTCTTAAATGTAAAAACCTGGCCTTTTTTCTGAAGTTTCTCGAAATTTCCCAGGCTTTTTCCTTCCTGTTGTTGTGCCATCATGGGAGAGAGAAGAAAAAATGCAATGATTACGAATAAAAATTTTTTCATGAGGAGATGAATTTACTCTCTGTAAAATAATACGGATACAAATATAAAACCTAATTCAAACGGAAAACTGATGCGATGAGTGAAATGGACCCCGAAATGCGTTTACCGACCTTTTGGACCGCTACAGCGCCCTTTTGGCCTTATGCAAAGGTTTGAGAAAGCACTTCCCGAGGAAAATTATTGCAAGATGACCGGGATTTTCCGGCCTTTGACAATCTTGGGCAGGTGTTTTACGTTCCTGACAAAAAGCTACTTTTGTGATTCAGAAAAAACGATGATGAGTGTGGTAGAGATCAACGGGGTTTCAAAATATTACGGAACCCAGAAAGCACTGGACCAGGTCTATCTGCGTATTGACAGGGGAGAGGTGGTGGGACTGCTGGGTCCCAACGGAGCGGGTAAGTCGACACTGATGAAACTGCTCACCTCCTTTCTGTCGCCGGATGAAGGCGAGATTTCCCTGGGCGGGATGAATATCCGTAATCATTCTTTGCAGATCCGGCAGCGGGTGGGCTATCTGCCCGAAAATAATCCGCTCTATCCCGAGATGTATGTGAAGGAATACCTCAAGTTTGTATACGACATGTATCCCGGCCTGAACCGTGATCCCCGCCGGGTCGGCGAAATGATTGACCTGACGGGCCTGGGTCCGGAACAAAACAAAAAGATCGGGGCATAGTCCAAAGGCTACCGGCAGCGCGTGGGGCTGGCACAATCCCTGATCCATGATCCGGAAGTCCTGATCCTGGATGAGCCGACTTCCGGGCTCGACCCGATTCAGCTTCCCGGCATCCGGTCGGTGATCTCCAATCTGGGAAGGGAAAAGACCATTCTGCTGTCCACACACATCATGCAGGAGGTGGAGGCCATGTGCAACCGGGTGGTGATCATCAACAAAGGACAGATCATTTCGGATCAGAACATGAACGAATTTACGGCAAACAAAACGGCCGGTTTCCGCTTTAAGCTGGAGCTGAAAGAAACCGTGACGGCGGCCTTGCTGTTGGAGATCCCCTTTACGGATAGCGTGGAATCAGTGTCAGAAAAGGAGTGGATCCTGATCCCCCAAGAAGGAAAGGACATCCGGGAATCGGTGTTCCGTTTTGCCGTGGATCATCAACTGAACATCCTGTCATTTTCGAGACAGGAACAGAAAATGGAAGAAATTTTCCGGGAACTGACGCTCGGGAAATAGATCGTGATACGGAAGTTGTTATTTATAAAGCATCTTTAATAAAAGTTTTCTTATCTTTGCTGCCTCGTTCAAGGAACGAAAAAAGTGGAAGGATTTGATTGATTGCAACCACGTTTAAAATAATGCTAAAACAATTTTACCCGCCAATCAACCAATTTTCCTGTTAATTTAATGTTTCATTTAAGTGAAGTAAATTATGTCATATTTATTTACCTCGGAGTCTGTTTCCGAAGGACATCCCGACAAAGTATCTGATCAGATCTCTGATGCGGTGCTGGATGAAATGCTGAGACAGGACCCCGAATCGAAAGTTGCGTGTGAAACCCTGGTGAGTACCGGATTGGTGGTCGTAGCCGGTGAAGTTAAAACCAATGCCTATGTTGATTTGCAAAACATTGCACGTGATACCATTGAAAGAATTGGTTATACCAAAGCCGAATACCAGTTTGACAGCAAGTCCTGTGCGGTCATATCGGCGGTTCATGAACAGTCCTCTGATATCAATCAGGGAGTGGTAAGGGCCAGGGAAGAGGATCAGGGCGCCGGAGATCAGGGAATGATGTTTGGTTATGCCACGCGCGAAACTTCCAACCTCATGCCGCTGACAACCCAGATTGCCCATGAACTGCTGCTGGAATTGGCCAAGATCCGCCGTGAAGGCAAGGTAATGACCTATCTGCGCCCCGATTCAAAATCACAGGTTACCCTGGAGTATGATGACGACGATACCCCTTTGCGTGTGGATACGCTGGTGATTTCCACCCAGCATGATGATTTTGATACCGAAGAGGCCATGCAAAAGAAGATCAAGGACGACATCGAGCAATACCTGATCCCGCGGGTCAGGAAAAACTATCCCGATCATCTGTTTGATCATTACAAGCTTTTTGCCAATCCCACAGGGAAATTTGTGATCGGCGGACCGCATGGAGATACCGGGCTCACCGGAAGGAAAATTATTGTGGATACCTACGGAGGCCATGGGGCCCATGGCGGGGGCGCTTTTTCGGGGAAGGATTCCTCGAAGGTGGACCGTTCTGCCGCTTATGCCACCCGTCACATTGCCAAAAACCTGGTGGCAGCCGGTGTTGCCGATAAAATTCTGGTTCAGGTGGCCTACGCCATCGGCGTAAGCGAACCGGTTGGTTTTTATGTGAATACTTATGGTACGGCCAAAGTTCAGAACCACGGTGGCAAGATTATGAGCGACGGAGAAATTGCTTCCGTGGCCGGGCAGATCTTCGATATGCATCCCTATGCGATCGTGAAGCGTTTCGGTCTGAAGAACCCCATTTTCGAAAAAACAGCTTCCTACGGGCACTTTGGGAGAAAACCCTATACCGAAGAAGTCGAGGTTTTCTATCAGGATGAAACCACTGCCCTGAAAGGAGAGCAAAACGGAAGGAAAGTCTATAAAAAGCCGGTGAAATTTTTCGCCTGGGAAGAGCTTGACTACGTTGACAAGGTAAAAGAAACCTTCGGAATCTAATGAATACAAAAAGGGCGGGAAATTTTCCCGCCCTTTTTGCTTCTTAACAAAACGTATTTATTGGTTGCTTACAATTAATTTATTGCTTTTGATCAGTTGCCCCTTGTAATAGATCGTACAGAAATAGAGGCCTCTGGTAAGATCACTGACATTGATGCGCAGTGTATTGCCGGAGCCTTGCAGCGGATAGGTCATTACCGTTTTTCCGGTCAGGTCCATGATCCTGAGTTCTCCGTTATCATTGATGGAAGGGAATTTGTAGTTGATCTTTACAAAGTTCGAGGCCGGGTTTGGAAAAGGATTGGATAACTGAACTTTCGGCAAGCCGGTTGCGCTGGCGTCAGAATAAGAGGCCGTAAGGG
>JBJKPL010000325.1:0-1841 GCA_046706345.1 Candidatus Sulfidibacterium sp. | reverse complement strand
CCCGCCCGTTCTTCGATAAAAGTCCTGAAGTTTTCGGGGTAGGTTTCCGGATTCAGGTCGATGCTGGCATAGAAGGGATATTTGCGTAGTTTCCTGGCGGCTTCCGAATTTCTCAAAGAGTGACCTTGGAAATTCCCGCTGGCAACATTGTTCAGGAATTCCAGGTCGTTGGTGCCGATCAGGGTCTTGTCGAAAAGGTGAAAATAAATACTCGAATTTCCTTTTGTCAACGTATAAAAGCCGTCCTTTTTCTGGAGCGCACTGCCGAATTTTTCCGTCAGGGATTTGTAGAATTTGTCGTTGTTGAACTGAATACCGAAACTCACCAACGGTTTGGGAACAAGTTCGGTTTTCGCGGATTCCCCCATGCTGCTCTGATTTCCGGAATGATGATAATTCATTTCATAAGCTTGACTTTCCGGCACAAACCGAAGGCCATGCACATCGAAGACCATCTCCCCAGAAAATTCACCGAGCGCTTCCTGCAGCGTCATCCCGAAGGTGTTTTGAAAGATCTGGTCGATCTGGTCTTTGCTGACCTGAAAGTTTCCCAGATTTTGCATGAGCAGATTGTAATATCCCAGCACATTGACGGCGCCTGCCACGGTGAGATAGGAATTTTCCGGGAAATACTTCAGGATCGTGGGATCGAAATGGTCCTTGAAAACTTTATTTTCCTCAAGTTCCTGCTTCATTTTTTCAGGAAGCCGGGTCTTGACGGAGACGACGACCTGTCCCTCCTCGAAATCACAAAACATCGAAACGGTATAGCCTTTTGCCTGGGCAGGCAGCTTGGACAGGAGCGCCATTTTCTTGAGCGGACTGTTCATCTGCTTCATCAAATATTCATAATTGAACCACACAGAGATGTCCTTGCGGTTTTCGTTAAAATCTTTCAGCAGGTCGGTGGAGGCAATGGACTCGGAACGGTCGCCGGAAAATACTTTCTCCGCAATGTCTGCGTCGGTGGCCGCATTGTTGTGATGGGAGGTTTCGTAGCAAACAAACAGTTGCCGGTTGTCCCACATCAGGAAGGGCTTCCCCGGTCCCGGCGCGAGGTAATGGAAAGTACCCAGCCTGTAAACCGGCAAGGCTTCTTTCGATTTTTTAGTGATTTCCCCGATGAGCGATTCGTAACGGGATTTGCTGAGGAGCTTCATGCGCAAGGCAACAAATCGTGCGCTGTCTTGGGTAAAGGCAAACAGGTAGATGTTATTTTTCAGATCAAGGCCACTTTCGGCCGTGTTTTTGATCATCGGCTCAAACGCATTCAGTGAATTTTTCTGACCGGCGTTGAGTTTGTCTTTGATCAGGCTGAAGAGCCGGGTGGTAGTCAGGTCGCTGATGCCGCTTTTCTCACTGATTGTTTTCCCATTGAAGACCGCAACGAGACCGGCATTTTTTGGAATAAAAGTAAGATTATCTGCGGGTTTGGAGCAGGAGGAAAAGAATAAGACCAGGGTAGCGATAACAGGAAACAAGGGGTTTTTAAAGGTGTTTTTCATTGGAGTAAGGATTAGTGGTTGGGTTAATTTATTATTTGTGACTAAATTAACCAAACTATCCATACCAAACAACTATTTATCCCCTGAAAAACAAGCTATCGTGACCGAATCAAAACAAAGCCACATGGGGGCCGCTTCCTGGCGGAAGGATTGGGATTCCCAGGACATGTTCCACGTATTGAAAGTAATAGAACAGCCTGTGGTTTAGTTTAAATCCATAATCCACAGTGGGGTCCCAGCCCACAATGGGTTCAAAGAACGGATTGTGGATGGGATCAGCGGCTTTGGCCTGCCAGGCCGCGACATACTGACGGTTCCAGTTTGCATAATAGGAAT
>JBJKPL010000324.1:0-8218 GCA_046706345.1 Candidatus Sulfidibacterium sp. | reverse complement strand
CAACTGGATTCTTCGAAATACAAACAGTTTTTTAAAGACACGGCTGTAGAAAGAACAGGGCTGAAGGGAATTCAAAGAAATGTGTTATTTTTAAGGAATCAACAGGAATCCGAAATTTGATTATTTTAGTAATACGATGGCACTCACATTTACAAAACCGGTAACGCTGGGCTTTACAGCCCCGAATTTCATGCTGCCCGATGTGGTGAGCGGAAAAATGATTTCCTACAAAGACATAGAAGGTGAAAAGGGAACTTTGGTCATGTTCATCTGCAACCATTGCCCTTATGTACAACATGTGGTCCATGAACTGGTCCGGTTGGGAAATGATTACCTCCCGAAAGGGATCGGCATGGTAGCCATCAGCGTGAACGATATCGTAGGCTATCCTGACGACAGTCCGGAAAAGATGAAAGAATTTGCGGAAAAACATGCTTTTCCTTTTCCCTATCTGTTTGATGATAGCCAGGAATCGGCAAGGCTGTATGATGCGGTCTGCACGCCGGATTTTGATCTTTTTGATGCCAATAATAAATGTGTTTACCGCGGGCAACTGGACGGTTCGCGGCCGGGAAACGACATCCCGGTAACGGGGAAAGAAATGCGCAACGCGTTGGACCAACTGCTCGCAGGAGAGAAAATTCCGGAGGAGCAAATACCCAGTGCCGGATGCGGTATGAAGTGGAAATATTAACAAAACTTAATATTTAACTTAAACTTAACAATAGGAAGTCCAGCCTTTTACATAATAGTTTGATCTTCGCAACAAAATTCTTAAACCAGAAAAATGGATAACGGTTCTTTCAAAATTCTTTTGGTAGACGACGAAGAAGATATTCTTGAATTTTTGTCCTACAACCTCGAACGGGAAGGTTTCCGTGTATCGACCGCCCTCAACGGCATCGAAGCCATTGAAAAAGCAAAAGCCGAATTACCGCATCTGATCCTGATGGATGTGATGATGCCCGAGATGGACGGGATCACGGCAGTAGAACAAATCCGGAAAATCAAAGAACTTGACAACACCCTGATCGTGTTTTTAACGGCACGGGCGGAAGATTACTCGCAGATTGCCGGTTTTGAAGCCGGTGCCGACGATTACGTTACCAAGCCCATCAAACCCAAGGTGCTGGTGAAGCGGGTGGCTGCCCTGCTGCGACGTTCTAAGATCGTGGACAACCCGCGGCAAAGCATCGAGGTGAACAATATGATCATCGATCCCACGCGTCACGTGGTGTTGAAGGGCGGCGAAAAGATCTTCCTGCCCAAGAAAGAATTCGGTATTCTTTACCTGCTGGCATCCACCCCCAACAAAGTTTTCAACCGGGAAGATATTTTTCGCGAAATTTGGGGTGACGATGTGATTGTAGGCGACCGCACCATCGATGTGCATATCCGCAAAATCCGTGAAAAGATCGGCATCAGCAACATCCAGACGGTGAAAGGGGTCGGCTACAAATTTGAAGCGTAAAGACGCGTATGAATTTCAATCCTAAAAATGTGGCGTTGCTCAACGCCCTCATCATTGCCCTGGCCTTTGCCGCCATTCTGGTCGTGATTGACGGTGTTTTTTACCGCATCCTGCTTCTTCCGCTGGTGCTGGGATCCGCAGCCATGTTTGTTTTCTCTTATCTTATCTTTCATTTTTCGCTGCAGAAATTCATCTACCAGCGGTTGAAAGTCATTTACAAAACCATCGGGAAAGTCGGCAAGTTCGACAGCAAAAAACAAAAATCTTCCAAGACCGAAGACGTCCTCGACATCGTCAATCAAATGGTGCTGGAGTGGCGCGACGAGCAACAGAAGAAAATCGATGAGCTGCAGAAAAATGCCGAATACCGGCGTGAATTTCTGGGCAACGTGTCCCATGAGCTGAAAACCCCGATCTTCAACATCCAGGGTTATGTGTTGACATTGCTGGACCAGGGGTTGAAAGATGAAAAGATCAACATGAAGTTCCTGCAGAAAACGGAAAAAAGCATCAACCGGATGATCGCCATCGTGGAAGATCTGGAAGAAATTGCCAAATTCGAATCCGGCGAACTGAAACTTCACGAGGAAGTCTTTGACCTGCATGAACTCTGCCGCGACATTGCCGATTTCCTGGAGGTGAAAGCCGAACAGAACAACAGCAAGATCCTGATTAAGGAAACGCCGGGGAAAACGGTGAAAGTAAAAGCCGACAAAAAACGGATCCGTCAGGTACTCATCAACCTGGTGGACAACGCCATCAAATACGGCAACCAGATCAACGGGATCATCGAGATCTCCTTTTACGATTTTCATGATAATTACCTGGTGGAAGTGAGCGACAACGGGATCGGGATCCCGGAAAGCAGCATTCCGCGGGTTTTTGAGCGTTTTTTCCGTACCGACAAAAGTCGCTCGCGCGACAAGGGGGGTACCGGCTTGGGGCTGGCCATCGTAAAACACATCATCGAAGCACACCGTCAGAGCATCAGCGTGCGGAGCCAGGTGTCGAAAGGGACCACCTTTTCCTTTACCTTAAAGAAAGCCAAATAGGATTTATTCGCCCTTTTCTTCCTTCCACTGTTTACTGAAGGACTTGTCCGCAAATTTCGGCAGGTCGCGCCGGGGTCCCCAGAGCTTTTCCACAAAAAATTTGGCACCCGTGTTTTTGGTGCTTCCACTGAAGAAATCCAGTTTCTTTCTCGAAGACAAGGCTTTGGTGGAAACGGTGATGCTTTTCTTTTCGAAATAGGTATAAAACCCGTTGTCCATGGCATCTTTCCGGTTCACCAGCAGCAGCTCGTGGATGGGGATCTTCACCGGGCACACTTCGGTACAACGCCCGCAAAGCGAGGAAGCGAAACTCAGGTGTTTCCAGGTTTTCTGATCCTGCAGATAAGGGGTGATCACCGAACCGATGGGCCCGCTGTAAGTGGTCTGATAGGTGTGTCCGCCGATGTTTTTATAAACGGGGCAGGCATTCAGGCAGGCACCGCAGCGGATACACGACAGGGCCTGACGTTGTCGTTCTTTGGCCAGCAGGTTCGTCCGGCCGTTGTCCAGCAGCACAACGTACATGGCTTCGGGACCGTCTTTTTCGCCGGGTTTTTTCGGCCCGCTGATGATGGAGTTGTACACCGTCATGTTCTGACCCGTACCGTGGGTGGCCAGCAGGGGCCAGAAAAGATCGAGGTCTTCCATTTTCGGGAGCAGTTTTTCGATGCCGGCGATGGCGATGTGGATCCGGGGAAAAGACATGGAAAGCATGGCATTCCCTTCGTTCTCGGTCACACAAACCGATCCGGTGTCGGCAATCAGGAAGTTGGCACCGGTGATGCCCATTTCCGATTCCACAAATTTCTTCCGCAGCAGATCGCGCGTATATGCCGTCAGCTCTTCCGGGGTCAGGGTTTCGGGTGTCTGGAACTTTTCGTGATAGAGCTGGGCAATGTCACCCTTGGACATGTGCATGGCCGGGGTGACGATATGATAGGGTTTCTGACCGGCTTGTTGCACGATGAATTCGCCCAGGTCGGTCTCCAGGGATTCGATCTTGTTTTTCTTGAAGGCTTCGTTCAGATCCACTTCCTCGGTGGTCATCGACTTGGATTTCACCACTTTTTTCACCAGGTTGTCTTTGGCGATCTGCAGAATGGCATTCACCGCCTCGCGGCTGTCTTTGGCCCAGATGACCTTGCCGCCGTTTTTGGTAAAATTGTCTTCGAACTCAATCAGGTATTTATCCAGGTCGTTGATCACTTTGTATTTGGTAAACCCAGCGCGGGTGCGCGCCAGATCCAGGTCCTTGTAGATCTTTTTACCTTTTTCAACCGCCTGATCGTAACGGGAGATATTGAATTTGATCTTTTCGCGGTGTACCTGGTCAAAAGCGACCTGTTCCGCTTTTTTGAGGAACGTTTTATTTTCGGGAGATGGTTTCACGATCAGCGGGCGTTATTATTTCAAAATCCGGGAAATCTTTTCAACACGACGTGTATGACGGCCGCCTTCAAAAGCCGTATTCAGGAAAGCTTCGACAATGTTCCAGGCTTCCGTCAGGGTCACAAACCGTCCGGGAATGGAAAGAATGTTGGCATCATTGTGCATCCGGATCAGTTGGGACTGTTCCACATCCCAGCAAAGCCCGGCCCGAACGTTGGGATATTTGTTGGCGGTCATCTGGGCACCGTTGCCGCTGCCGCATAGAATGATACCCCTTTGAAATTCCCCGTTGTTCACGGCCGAAGCCAGCGGGTGAATAAAATCGGGATAATCCACACTTTCCGGTGAATTGGTTCCAAAATCTTTGACTTTATATCCGGCGGCAGCCAGTTGCTGCTTGATAAATTCCTTGGTCCAGTACCCGGCATGATCGGAGGCCAGGGGGATGATCTTTTCTGAATCGCTCATTTTGTTGATAACATTTCTGACTACAAAATTAAGGAAAAATACAGGTTGCCATGAACACTTTGAAAACGAATGTGTTTAAAAAATATCAACTTTCACGCACCTTCTACAAACAATTATATTTCAATTTTTTGAATTTTATCAAACACGAGATGTTAATATGTGTGTATTTTTGTTAACTAAAATTTAATAAACCGGTTTTTATGAACCGACAAAATGACAAAAATTGAAAATTCGTTTTGAAACGGTTTTTTATCAATAAAAATGAAACGGGAATTAACAATTTATTAAGACCAGTTGGTAAAATAAATACAAAACCCCAGGGATATCAACCGTTGTTCATTAAAGTCTTATTTATTTGAAATAAAAGCATATGATCGGTGAAAATAAGTGGAAAAACTGTTGAGGAAAAAAGGATTTTATAAAAACCAAATTTTAGTTCCTTTTTTATTCACCAATACTAACAGACATACAATAATAAGACTTTAAAATTTTAAAATTTGTTAATTATATAAGGAATTCTTAGTAACTGAGAAAAATGAATTATCGAGACGAAATATTAAAACTGAAAAAAGAAAAAAATGCACTGATCCTGGCCCATTATTATCAGATCGGTGACATTCAGGATATCGCCGATTATGTGGGAGACAGTCTGGGGCTTTCCCAGAAAGCTGCCGAGGCAAATGTAGACATCATTCTTTTTGCCGGCGTACATTTTATGGCCGAAACTGCAAAAATTCTGAATCCGAAAACGAAGGTATTGCTGCCGGATCTCGAAGCCGGTTGCTCGTTGGCCGATTCATGCCCTTACGACGATTTTGTGGCCTTTAAAGAAAAATATCCGGACCATATCGTTGTTTCATACATCAATACCTCAGCGGCCATTAAAACCGTTTCTGACGTGATCTGTACTTCAGGTAATGCGGTGAAACTGGTGGATTATTTTCCGAAGGATCAAAAAATCATTTTTGCACCGGACCGCAACCTGGGCGGCTATGTCAATCAGATGACCGGAAGGAACATGGTGTTGTGGGATGGAACCTGTGAAGTCCACGATATATTAACCACCGAATCCATTCTCAATCTGAAGGAAGAACATCCCAAAGCCAAAATTGTGGCTCATCCCGAATGCCAGGCGCAAATCCTGAAAATTGCCGATTATGTGGGCTCCACCACCGGATTGCTGAAATATACCCAAACCGACGATGCCCGGGAATATATCGTGGCTACCGAAACCGGGATCCTTCATCAGATGCAGCTGGATTCACCCGCCAAAAATTTCTTTGTGGTGCCTTCGGACAAAACCTGTGCCTGCAACGATTGTCCCTACATGAAATTAAATACCATGGAAAAAGTGTATCTCGCTTTGAAAAATGAAACACCTTCCATATCTTTAGATGCTGAAACGATCGAAAAAGCACGGAAACCGATTGAACGCATGTTGGAAATATCTAAAGAACTGAAAATTATTTAATTATGAATAATTTTATTAGGGTATTTTTTGTTTTTTTCCTGATTTCCCTGCTGGGAGCATGCTCCGGTACGAAGTATTTTACCAAGGAGATGAGGATTAATCTGTATAAAAATCATCTGGATGAAAGCAAAGTTCAGTTCTATAATTCGAAAAAGATCGTGCTGAAACGCAACCTGACCTTCAAGGAAACCAAGCTGGCAAGAGGGAAGATCAAGTACCAGAACGGACAATATTTTGAGGAGATCATCATCCCGAAAGATACGCCGGGTGTGCTGGATACCACCAAAACCCATCTGATGAGCGTGTCGTTTGAAAAAGGCAAAAACCGGTCGCTGAATTTTGTGCTCAATAAAAAAACCGGACATTACCAGTTGTCGGCCCTGGTTTGGGCCGATGGTTATGGCAGGGTATCCTATGATACGCTGGTGTATTATATCGAACCCAAGAGTGCCAATGCTCAGCTGATGGTCAAAAAGGACAACTCCTATATCTTTAACCGGAACATCCGGAAAGTGAAGGGAAGACTGGTAGAACAATGAGAAAAGAGTAAATGAAATAAAAAAACCCCGGAAAATTCTTCCGGGGTTTTTCTTTTTTTTCAGCGGCCTTTTTATTTCAAAGCTTCCAGTGCAGATTCGTAATCGGGTTCGTCCACGATTTCAGGAACCTGTTGCGTGTAGATCACTTTTCCGTTTTCATCGACGATGATCACGACCCGTGACTCCAAACCGGCCAGCGGGCCGTCTGCAATTTCCAGCTGATAATCTTTTCCGAAGCTGCCGTTGCGGAAATCGGATAGTGTGATGACTTTGTCAAGTCCCTCGGCACCGCAAAAACGGGCCTGTGCAAAAGGCAGGTCTTTGGAAATGCAAAGAACCACCGTGTTTTCCAGGTTGGAGGCTTCTGTATTGAAACGACGAACCGACATGGCGCAGGTGGCCGTGTCAAGACTTGGAAAAATATTCAGAACCACTTTCTGGCCTTTAAAATCCGATAATTTTGCTACGCTGAGGTCTTGTTTTACCAAATGAAATTCAGGTGCCTGTGTTCCCTTTTCAGGAAGGTTTCCCAAGGTATTGACGGGATTCCCTTTTAATGTAATTTTTGCCATTTTCTTTCGATTTTTGTTATTGCAAAGTTAACGATTTGCCACCGTCAATGTGTAATAAAAAGGTATTTTAAGGGTTAAGAATTCTTAACGGAAACCATAAACAGATCGGAGGCAATACCATCGGCCAGAAATTTACCTTTATCAGTTATCAGAAAAATAT
This sequence comes from Candidatus Sulfidibacterium sp., assembly GCA_046706345.1. GTDB lineage: Bacteria > Bacteroidota > Bacteroidia > Bacteroidales > F082 > Sulfidibacterium. Next base: position 1,096 of record JBJKPL010000324.1, on the reverse strand, counting down.
TTCCTTTTTGAATGATCAGCTCATTTTGAATGGGCTTTTGAACCTGTTTCAAAAAATACGTTACATATTTATCTCCCAATCCGTTTCGTATATGTTCCAGGTCGCAGCCCCACTGGGTTCTCAACGAAGTCATCACATATTCATTATAGCGCTGTTCCGGTGTCAGAATTTCTTTTTCCAGCACTATTTTATCCACGGTATCAGATTCGGTGTATTGTTTCATGTTTTTCACATTCCACTGGCGTGACGTTCCGTTGAACGAATGGGCCGATGGCCCCAGTCCCAGATAATTTCCACCCAGCCAGTAAATGGAATTGTGTTTGGAATAATTTCCCGGAAGGGCAAAATTGGAAATTTCATAATGAACATATCCATGGTTTTTGGTTTCTTCCAGCAAAATTTCAAAATGATCGGCCTGTTGGTATTCGTCGGTATTAAGCCTTTTCTTTTGATCGATCAGCACCTCCAGTGTTGTTTTGGGCTCAACGGTGAGCGCGTAAGATGAAAGATGCGGAATTTGGTATTCGAAGAAAATCTCCAGGTTCTTTCTCCATTTTTCTTGCGTGAGGGTGGGAATTCCGTAAATCAGATCCATGTTCAGGTTATGGAAACCTGCTTTCTTGGCGTTTTCCAACACAAGGCGTGCCTTTGCTCCGTTGTGGTTGCGGTGCAGGTATTCCAGATCGTCATCAAAGAAACTTTGAATACCGATGCTGAAGCGGTTGACCGGTGTGTTTTGTTTCAGAGTTTGCAAATATTCCGGTATCAAATCTTCCGGATTGGCTTCCAGCGTAATTTCTGCTACCGGATTTACATCAAATAATTTGTGAATTCGTTCCAATATCAGGACAATCTCATTCACTGGTAACGATGATGGCGTGCCTCCACCGAAATAAATGGTATCGACGCGTTCGTTTTCCAGATAATCTTTTCTCAGTTCCATTTCGCGCAACAGCGCATCGGTATATTGATCCTTGAATTTATTGGATGCCAACACGTAAAAGTTGCAGTAGTAACATTTTTGCCTGCAAAAGGGGATGTGAATATAAATTCCTGCCATAAAATCAGCTCTGTTTCTTTAGAATGATACGGAAAG
>JBJKPL010000323.1:0-2961 GCA_046706345.1 Candidatus Sulfidibacterium sp. | reverse complement strand
GCTCTCCCGAGTGGAAAGCACCGTAGTTTTTTTGCCCCTTGCCAAAAGGTACATTTCTTGTGAAATGATAAAAATAAACCGCCGATTTACCGGTTTGATCCTGCAAACTCATCCATTCGAACATTTGAACGCCAAAGTGCAGCAAAGGGTCGTATTTGAGTTCCGATGCCCGGGCAGAGGAATCATCATCGGCCGGAAAATATTTCAGGAATTCAGAGGCCGATTTTCCATAAACAGAATTTACATTTCGAAGATAGGTCCGGTAATCCGGTTTTTCGCCGAAACGGCTCATCTCGTCTTCGTTCCATCCAAGGATCAGCGGTACATCGTTTTGATGCCCCTGGCTGTAAATTTGGAACAGCGTTTCCGGTATCACATAACCGTCGACGATGGGATGGGTTGCCACCTGAACATGCAAGAGTTTCTGAGGCGGTATTTTCCGTAAGGCGGCCAGCGTGTTGACATGCAATTCCCTTTCAACCTTCAGGCCTTCCTTTTCGGCTTCTGCCAGAAAAACCGGTTTTCCGGTTCTCGAAGTGGATAATTCGGATCCCCCGCTTTCCGCGATGGCTTTTTCAAAAAGACCTTTGGTCAGGGGTGAGGCCACCAGGTAGCAAACACTCATAGCGCCCGCCGACTGCCCGGCGATGGTCACATTATTGGGATCCCCGCCAAAGGCGGCAATGTTTTGCTTAACCCATTTCAGGCTGGCAATCTGATCCAGCAGGGCATAATTTCCGGAAGTATGATGTTTTGATTCTGAAGTAAGTTGCGGCAGGGCAAAAAAACCGAAGATCCCCAAACGGTAGTTGATGGTGACAAAAACAACGCCTTTTTCCGCCATGGCTGTGCCGTCGTAGAGGGGCACCGAACCGGAGCCACCGCGGAAACCGCCCCCGTGGATAAAGACAATGACCGGTCGCCGCTCTTTATTGGATCTCGCGGCAGTCCACACGTTTAAGTACAAACAGTTTTCGCTTAGCGGCTCGGCAGGTGCAATAAACTCCTGGGTCCACATCGAGAAGGGTGCCGGTGTAGGCTGTGCCGCACTGGGACCAAAAAGGGTACATTTACGGATCCCTTTCCAGGATTCAACAGGTTGCGGCGCCCTCCATCGCAAATCACCGACCGGCGGCTGCGCATAGGGGATCCCTTTGTAAGAGGAAACACCCGTGGTGGGATTATAACTGCCTGAAATTTTTCCGCTGTCGAGCTGTACCACGCCCAGCTGTTTTTGCGCTGCAGGATCACAGGCGACACACAATAAAATCATGATCCACAATAAAGTCGGCTTCATAATACGATTGAATTATGTTACTGAACCGGGTTAGGGTTTAAAGGTAACCAAAAGTGCCAGGAAGTCACGGCACCTTATGGTAAAAATATCAATATTTTTAGGAAAGGATTCCCTGTCTGCATTTAGCTGAACGACTGCATCTGCTGCAACTTCTTATAGAAGCCTTTTTTGTTCATCAACTCATCATGGGTGCCGCGTTCGATAATCTTGCCTTTTTGAACCACCACGATCTCATCCGCATGCTGGATGGTGGAAAGCCGGTGGGCAATGACCAGGGTGGTGCGGTTGGCCATGATCTTGGAAAGAGCATCCTGAACGAGCCGTTCGGCTTCGGTATCCAGGGAGGAAGTGGCCTCGTCCAGTATCAGAATATCCGGGTTGGCCAGGACGGCGCGGGCAATACTGATACGTTGACGCTGACCCCCAGAAAGCTTCACACCCCGGTCGCCGATGTTGGTCTGGTACCCTTCTTCCATGTTCTGGATGAAATCGTGGGCGTTGGCCACCCGGGCGGCTTCCATCACGGCATCTTCACTCACATCGCTCAGGCCGAAGGCAATGTTGTTGAAAACCGTGTCGTTAAACAAGACACTTTCCTGTGAAACAATGCCCATCAAACCACGAAGGTCCCTGATTTTGTAGTCACGTATGTCTTTGCCGTCGAGGAGGATCCGGCCTTCGGTCACATCATAAAATCGAGGCAGGAGATCAACGATGGTCGACTTCCCGCCGCCCGATTCACCTACAATGGCGATGATCTTTCCTTTCGGGATCCGCAGATTGATGTCTTTCAGCACCCAGTCGCTTTCGTATTTGAAATTGACATGATCGAACAAAATTTCATGGTTAAAGTCGTGGATAGCCTGGGCATCCGGTTTTTCCTCGATAACTTCTTTGGCATCCAGCACCTCGAAGATCCGCTCGGCGGAGGCGATCCCTTTCTGGATACTGTAATAGCTCTGTGTGATGGATTTGGCCGGCGGAATGATCTGTGAGAACACCACAATGTAAGTAATGAAATCGGCCGCCTGAATGTGGGGATGCGGCGCCAGCACCATCTGACCGCCAAACCACAATACGATCACGATGACCATCGAGGAGAGGAATTCGCTCAGCGGTGAGGAAGAATCCCGGCGTCGGTAGACGTTGTTCAGCCTGCGGCGATATTCATGGTTGTCGGTTTTGAATTTCTGATCAAAATAGGGGATGGCATTGAAGCCTTTGATAATGCGGAGTCCTGAAATGGTTTCTTCGATCATGGCCAGTAACATGGCAAAGCGGTTCTGAACGTCTTTCGACTGACGCTTCAGGCTCTTTCCAATCCAACCGATGATGAGCCCGGTGATGGGCAGCACCGCCAATACAAACAATGTCAGCTTAAAACTCATGCTGATCATGAAAGCCAGATAAGCGATGATCGTCAACGGATCGCGGAAGAACATTTCCAGGTAGTTCATGATGGAGAACTCCACTTCCTGCACGTCGGTGGTGATCCGGGAGATCAGGTCGCCTTTTTTGTTTTGAGAATAAAATGAAAGTGGTAATACCAGCAACTTGGAATAGATCTCGTCACTAATACCCTGGATGGCGCCCGTTCGAACGGAAGCCATGAAAAACATGGCAAAAAAGCGTCCCAGGTTCCGCAGCAGGAAAGAGGCCTGTAT
>JBJKPL010000322.1:0-8667 GCA_046706345.1 Candidatus Sulfidibacterium sp. | reverse complement strand
TGTTCAGGATGCCATTTTTTTCCATGGTTGATGTGTTTTTGATTAATAATTGGGCAGGGAGGCTTCCGGTTGAAAATTAAAACCTCACAATATCAGATGAACAAATGGGCTTTTACCCTACGCTTTTCCCGAAATTTTGTGATGATTAAAAAAATCAGAAAAGCTGGCTCTACCCTCCGGTGACAGGAAAAGCCGATTGGCTATGGCTTTATGCCTCTTTTTTTCATCTCCTCTTCCAGCTTTTTGGGAAATCCGGGTCGGCAGTTGCAATGTTTGTTATGTTCGGTGTGCCATTTTACTCTTTCCTCAAAGCTGGCATTTTTGGGCATTTTATTTTTTAAATGCCATTCCTTGTTCATGGTCATGGTGATTTTTGGGTTCATTCTTCAGGATCCTGAGATCAACAGATCACACAATCCCTAAGCAAAGTTAAAGGATTTTATCCTTCATCTATGGGATCAGAACCCAAATCATCCAAAAGAAAGCACCGGTAAAGAATCTATCGGGAACGGATCTCTCTTCTCATGAACATCACATAAGAAATCACAAAACACAGGATCGTGCCTGCAATAAGGCCGGTTACCTGGGGCCACACGAGCAGGATACTTTGTCCCAACGGCAGGGCGCCTGGTATGGTTCCGTAGACCTGTTGCATGGTCAGCGGACCCAGGCTGCGCACCGTGGGTACCAACAGGGTGGTGGTGGCATCGCTGAAAAGCTGGTTGGGTACAATTCGCATCAGATACACCTTGAGCTGCTCTGCAAAATATACCTGGGATCCGGAGGCCATCTGTGCCGGAACCACCGATTTGGAGATGAGGTTGACGATGATGGGATAAAACACCGTGAAGAAAAGCCAGATGGCGATCACTGTCAGGGCAGAGGTTGCCGGTTGTCGGAATTTCACCGAGAAAAGGATGGACAGGTTCAGCCAGAATGCCACGTAAAGGATGCTGAGCAAAATAAAGAAGATGATGCGCCAGAATTCCTGCGGAGTCGGAGGGACGCCGATGGAGATGAGCCCCAGGCCCATGACCAGAAATCCCAGGGCAAAAAACATAAAAGTGATCACCGTCAGGGCGGCTAGAAATTTGGCATTCAGCAGATAATCGCGGTGAATGGGCTGAGCCAGAATATGACTCATGGTCCCCCGGTTGTGCTCCGAATTGATGGCGTCGAATCCCATGCCAATGCCAAGCAATGGTCCGAGAAAAGTGATAAACACAAAGAACGACGGTAAGGTTCCGTTGGAAACCGTAAAGAGTTTCAGGAAAAGAAAAGAGGTGTTCACATGGCTGGTCTTGATGGCTACGCTCAAACTGCTCAGTGCCGTATATAATGATCCCAGGCAGGTTAAGGCAATGATGGCGATCAGAATCACAAAACGCCAGCTCCTAACCTGGTCGGCAATTTCTTTTTGCACGATGACCCGGAAGGGATGCATGGGGGTATCGTCCTGATGGCTGTTCCCGAAAATACTGGAAAGACTGGATTTCCAGGCCGGAGATCCGGCTCTGGCTTGTTGCGACATATTATTCATGGTCCTCTCCTCCTTCAAAATACCGGTAATAAATTTCATCCAGGCCGTATTCTTTTTTGTTCAGATAAATGAGTCCGGCGCCGGATGCGATGATGGTTTTGGCTATTTCAGCGGTGGCATCCCGCGAACATTCCACATGCAGCCGTTCTTCTTTATGACTTACAGAAACAACACCTTCGAGGGATAACAGACTTTTTTCCAGCCTTCCCGTCCCGGCTTCCCAATCCGTATTTTTCGGGAAGCTCAGTCCGGCATCCACGCTGTAGGGACTGTCTCCAAAAAGCTTTTGTGATAAGGAGTGGATGTCTCCTTCGGCTATTAATCTTCCGTCGACAAACAAGCCCACCCGATCGCAGACCTGTTGCACCTGGTGCAGGTTATGCGACGAAAATAAAACTGTGATCCCTTCTTCCTTGCTAAGCCGAATGATCAGCTGCAGAAATTCCCGGATCCCTTTCGGGTCGATGCCCAGCGTAGGTTCGTCGAGTATGATCACTTCAGGATTTTTGATCAGAACATCAGCAAGTCCAAGCCGTTGTCTCATCCCACGGGAGTAAGTACCGGCTTTTTTCTCCATGGCATCCGACAAACCAACCCGTTGCAGCAACTCCTGCGCTTTTATCCGGGCTTCGGCGGTCGAAAGATGGTTTAGCCGGGCGGTATAAATTAAATTGTCCAGCCCCGACCGATCACCGTAAAATCCAACATCTTCCGGCAGATAACCGACTCTCTTCTTGACTTCGATGGGATTTTTGGTGGAGTCGATCCCGCAGATCCGTACCGAACCGGAGGTGGGATCCGTCAGCCCCAGCATCATGAGGATGGTGGTTGACTTTCCGGCACCATTGGGTCCCAGAAGGCCAAATACCTCACCCTTGCGGATCGAAAGGGTCAGATGATCAACCGCCGTAAACGATCCGTATTTCTTCGTCAGATCGACCAGGTCGATGATGGTAGCTTCCACAATCTACCTCCTTCCGTATTTGCGGAACAAATAATACACCAGGCCTAAGGCGAATACGATGATCAACACACCGATCCAGCCCCACAGCATGGGCGTATGCACCGAAACCCGGAAAGAAACACTGGAGGAGACTGCCGGTGTTTTTGCCGTTATTTTTGTCATGTAATCTCCTGCGATGGCTTTTTTATCGGATTTGATCGTGACAAACATCCGTCCAAATTGTCCGGGTTGGATCTCGCTGATGGAGGTAGGCTCAAAGGTCACCTTCCAGTTGGCTGGGGCCTGATAGGTCGGAACTACACTGTATAGAGGAGCTGAGCCCGTATTGCGCACAATGAGCTCCAACCGTTTGGCTTTGCCTGCAGTCACATCCGTGCTGATCAGGCCCGATGGGGTACTGAGTTCCATATCATAGGTGCCGGTGATGACAATTTCAAGCATCAGGTCGGCAGAGGTATTGTTGGTCACGGCGCTGACCGGAATTTTATAAGTCCCGGCTTTGACGCCCGTCGGAGGGGAGACCCGGATGGCAATGGGAGCCTGATGGTCGGGGTCCACCGAAACCGATGTCACATCTTTGTAATGAGACAGGAACGTTACATTCCATCCCAATGGAGCATTGGACCGCAAGGAATACAATTGCTGGTCGGCCGTCAGGTTATCCAGCACCGCATTGAATGAAAAGGTGGAATTGGTGTGCCCTTCCATGTTGTCCTGCTTGGCGGTGAAGGTGGTTTTGTAGGTCCCCCGTTTGGAGACGATCACGGTCAGGGGCAGGGAACTCGAACCGGCATTCACCCTGAAATGGTACGTGCCCTTGTTGATCTTTAAGGGTACCACGACGTTCAGGTTGACCACTTCCTTCTTGCCGGGAAGCACCGCAATCTTACGGATGTCCCAACCGCCGGATTTCAGACTGTAAGTCCATTTCCAGGGCATGTCTGTCATGGAGATTTCCAGATCCTGAACAGTGTTGCTTTTATTGATTACCGTGATGAGGTAGTTGATGGACTTTCCCGGAGGTACAGAGATCTTGGTATAGGGCGTATATAAAATGACATTCCCCGAGGCAAAGGCTGTCGTGCTGATAAACATAATTCCCAAAAGCAAAACCAGGGTTAGGCGAATGCTTTTTGGCCGAATGGACTGATAAAAATCTTTCATGGTTTATTGATGTTATGGACGGAGCGCAAATTTATAGGATGGTTTAAATAAATAAAACCCGGTTTTTCCCTGTTTTACCGCTCTTTTCGTATTAGTTTATTTCTATGTAATTGATAATTAATATCTTAAAATTTGTATGTTAAAACATCTTAAGAACGTTAAAAAACTTTAAAGTCTCAGGACCTGGAATGCCCGCCCTTGGATTGCTTGAATTTAAAAGTTTTGATAAATAACAGTTTAAGATTGTTCTTTCTGTCGGTTGGCAGAAAGAAAAAGCCCCGTTGAACTGAGGTTCAACGGGGCTGAAATAGCGCATGATTCCCTTTTAATGTTGATTGTAGATCTTGCCAAGCAGCAGGAATTGTTGGTCGTTTTTCGCTTTCACTGCGTGGGAGCCTGGTTTGATGACCATCACCGAAGGGTGGGCATCATCCGGGGCGGCAGCAGGCCATTGCGGAAGGTTTTCTCCGTTGGGATTTCCTGTTTTGATGAAGTTGGCAAAATAGTTTTCCATCGTGTCCGAAACGGCATAGTCCTGTTTTCTCCAGGCGTACCAGGGCGAAAGATAGAGGTTGCCCAGGCAATATTCAATTTCTTGTGAGTGCGCGGCCCCCAACGGCTTGGGTGCAGTTGGGGTATTTTTCCCTTTTTTCATGGATCCACCAGCCAAACCGGGTGTCAGGTTCGGATTGGTCAGCGGCGGACGGGCGTTGGCGAACAGATAGCGATACACCGGTTTCGAACTGTTTTCTCTTTGAAGATCAAACCATTTCCAGGTGCTGTAAACGATGAACCCGTCTGAAGCCAGGTCGGTAGCCGAACGTTCCACTTCTTCCTCGGTTTGGTGTGGAAATGCTTTGAGAACCTCCTGGTAATGATGCGGGAAGCTAGCTTTTACTCTTTCGATAAAGTTCTGTTTGGTAAAGGGCTTTCCGGCCATAAAGGCCTGCCCCGGAATTTCAGCAGAATTCCATCCCACCAGCAACGGCACCTGGGCCTGCTCTTTGGCTTGATACACCGCTGGCAACGATTGGGTCAGGAAATAACCGTCAATACATGCCGGAAATCCAAATCTTTTCGATTGGGTGTAGAGCTCCAGTAACTTTTTGGCAGGTAGGGCCCGTAATTCTTTCAGTGTAGGATAACCGATCTGTTTTGCAAAAGCAACTCCGATTTTTTCGGCTTGAGCCAGGGGCACTGGAGCGGCCGTTGGGCTGATGGCGGCGCCACTTTCGCCGATAGCACCTGCGATCAGGTTTTTCGATAAAGGCGAAGCCATTTGTTCACTCACCGAGATTGACCCGGCTGATTCCCCGCCGATGGTGATCTTGTTAGGATCGCCGCCGAAGGCCGCAATGTTCTGATGAACCCACTTGAGGGCCGCATTCTGGTCCAACAATCCGTAATTCCCCGAGGCCTTATGGGGCGATTCCGCGGTGAGTTCAGGATCGGCAAAGAACCCGAAAATGTTGAGCCGGTAGTTCGCCGTCACCACGACAATGCCTTTCTGTGCCAGACTGGCGCCATCGTAACGCGGCTCATCACTGGCTCCGGCGACAAACCCCCCTCCGTAAAAATACAGTAGAACGGGCAGCCCTTGTGTTCCTTTCTTGGCCGGTGTCCATACATTCAGATACAAACAGTTTTCGCTGACCGAATCGGACCGGAAGTGCATATCGCCGAATACGTGGGTTTGCATTGGTCTCGGGCCGAATTTTTTTGTCATCAGCACCCCCTTCCAGTTGTCCAGCGGCTGCGGAGCTTTCCAACGCAGATTGCCTACCGGCGGTTTGGCAAAAGGAATGCCTAAAAATTCCTGCAATCCGGTGGTAGTATCCCGGATTCCTTCAATAATTCCGTTGGCAACTTTGACCTGTGGCGACAGGTTCTGTTTTTTAGGGGTTGAGCATGAGAGCATCATGACGCAGATCCCCAGGCTGATGAGTGTGAATTTTTTCATGTCTTTGAACATTAAATTGGATAAATCTCTGATGACGATCTATCGATTCCTTTCAAAATTCTTTTCCAAATCGATCCTGAACGTTTCGGTAGGTGTCTAATATACAATAACTAACAAATATAGATGTTTTTGTCTTACGCACCGGATTCTTGCCTTTGATTTTTCATTTGTTTTAAATCGATTTTTCTGCAAAAAAAAAGAAGGGGCATCCTTGGATACCCCTTCTTCAGGCTTGAACCGGGAACGGTTCAGGTTATTTGGTTTTGCTGGTTTCTTTCAGCATTTCCTTAACGGCGGCTTCCAGCTGGGGATCCTGGCCATTCAGGACTTTGTTGTAAGGATTGTCAACCTTGATGTCCGGCTCCAGTTCGTGATTTTCGGTGAAGTGATTTTCACCCACGCCTTCTGAGGCCACCATGGGAATTCCGAAGATCAACGTGGGGTCGATCTGGCGTTCCCACCATACGGCAGTACCGGTACCGGGTACAGGCATTCCAATCAATTTACCGACTTTCAGCTCTTTGTAGATGTACGGGAACATGAATGCGTCGGAGTAGTTGCTTTGGCTGATCAGCACGCAGCTGGGTTTATCCCATTTATCAGAAGACTCACCGCCAGGCAACAAATGTCCCTGAGGAGCAAACTGCATGTACAGTTTCCCACTGAGGAAAGTCACCAGATGGTCGTGCAACCAGCCGCCTCCGTTGAAACGGGTATCAACGATCAGGGCTTTTTTGTTGTAGTTCCTGCCCAGTACTTTGCCGAAGACCGTCCGGTAACTTTGTTCATTCATGGCTTCCACGTGAACATAACCTACCTGTCCGTGCGACAGGCTGTCGGTCATTTTCTGCATGATATGTACCCAGCGGTCGTACATCAGGGATCCTTCTTCCCGTGCGGAGATTGGTTTGATGACTTCATCCCAGGATTTTTTGGTCTTCGGATCGAAAAATGACAACCGGGTAAAGCTTCCGGCTTTGTGATTCAGTAGTTTGGCCCAGTCAAAATCGTTGGTGATCTGAACGCCGTCGATTTTTTCGAGTACATCCCCTTGTTTCACCTTGGTCTTGGCGTTATCCATGGGGCCTCCGCTGATGATGTCTTCCACTTCGAGCCCGTTTCCGCCTTTGGTTTGGTTGTACAACATACCCAGAGATGCGGTGGCATCCGGGTTTTTCGGACGGGGGTAGAAACGACCTCCGGTGTGGGAAACATCCAACTCGCCTAACAGCTCGCTCAACAGATCGGCAAAATCATAGTTGTTGTTGATGTAAGGCAGGAACTGTTGGTAGAAGTCATGATAATATTTCCAGTTTACGCCCTGGAGTTTGGGGTCGAAAAGTTTTTTCCTGACCTGCTCCCAGGCATGGTTGAAAATGTATGCTCTTTCGCCTGCAGGATCCCAGTCGAAGTTGGCGTTGATGGCCAGCGGTTTTGCCCGCCCGTTGGACAGGGACACTTTGCTGATACGTCCTCCGGCAAGCACAAAAATGTTCTTTCCGGCTTTATCCATTTCGAGTCTTCCGCCACTGCGCGAACCCAGATGGGCCAGCACTTTGGTTTCATGGGTGCGGGGTTCGGTTTCCCACAGATCAAAACCCTTTTCGTATTTGGCAAGGTAATAAAGCTTTTCACCATCTTTTGAAAGGATAAAATCGCTCAAAATAGAAGAATTGATGGTCAGCCTCTTGGTCCGACTGTCGAGGTTCTTCAGATTCAGGGTCAACGGTTCCTTCTTTCCGTGTTTGGCTTTGGTGGTGTCTTTCTTTTGTTCTTCCTTCATCAGCTCATAATCATCTTTGCTCAGATTGTAAGTATCGAAAGCTTTCTGGTTGAAGAACATGGCATATACGTCACCCTGGGCGCCACGGCTGAGGTTTTTCATCCCTTCACGGTCCGAAACCCACAGCATCATTTTGCCTCCCATGCCCCATTTGGGACGGTAGTCATCAAATCCGCTTTGGGTAAGATCCTTGCGCTCTCCGGTGCCATCGGCTTTTACCAGGTCCACATCCGAACGAACAAAGGTGCCTTCATTCGACTGGGCCAGCAGCCATTTGCTATCCGGAGACCAGGTGAAATACTGATCACCATCGGAGTAAGAGAAATTTACACCTTCGGGGATAACGGTTACCGATTTATGGGTTTCCGTGTTATAGACTTTCAGGATGTTTCGGTTTTCAAGATAGGCGATTTTCTTGCCGTCAGGTGAATACAAAGGTTGAAAATCATCCTGATTGGTTTCGATCACCGGCGTGTTATCCACAATGGTGGCAGCATAGAAATAAGGTTCCTGCTTATTGGCAATACTCAGTTTGTCGATGTTCCAGGTGCCGTTTTTCTCTACCGAATAAACGATGGAACGCCCGTCCGGACTGAAGTCGATCATTCTTTCCTGATATGGCGTGTTGGTCAGCCTTTTGGTGGTGTGGCCGTCGGCCGAGGTGGCATAAATGTCGCCACGGAAAACAAAAGCCACTTCCTTTCCGTCAGGAGACAGCGCCATTTCGCTGATCTGCCGGTTGCCGACCGAAAGGGTCTTGGTGGCTTGCTGGGCGAAATCAGCAGTAATGGTGATCGGAACCTGTTTGGGTTCCTGTCCGGGCACCATGGTCAGGATGACGCCGTCATGCGTGAAGCAGAGCGTGTTGGCATCCACCGAGTAGGTAAGCCCACGGATGGGATTTCTTTTATATTGCGTCAGTTGTTTCGGATGGGCGGGATCTTCCAGGCTGGCCTGAAAAACATTGAGGTCATTATTGTTCATCTCGCTCAGATAGTAATAGTTGTCACCTTTACCCCAAACCGGTTCCATGTCGTTTCCTCGGTAAGTGGTCAGCTTGGTGTATTTGTTGGTTTTGAAATCGTAGGTCCAGATATCGCGGGTAACGGAAGCCATTTCGTGTTTCCGTTGTTCACTTTCATATCCTTTACGATCCATGAAAATGATCTTGCTTCCGCTGTGGTTATATCTGGCGTACTCGGTTCCGGCGGAGTTGATCATGATGGATCGGCCGCCCGTGACCGGAACTTTGTATA
>JBJKPL010000321.1:0-2641 GCA_046706345.1 Candidatus Sulfidibacterium sp. | reverse complement strand
CTGGAGGGAGCGGAGCTGCTGCAGGTCCTCGGTTTTCGATTTCAGCACATATTCGTAAACCCAGCCCAGGCCAGTGGCATCCGGCCCCAGTTCGGGGGTAACCCCTTTGGGCAACTCGCTTTGCATGGAGCTCAGGTATTCAAGTACCCGGCTCCGGGCCCAGTACAAATCGGTTCCGTCTTTAAAGATGATATACACCATCGAAAAGCCGAAAAAGGAATAACCTCTAACATCCACTGATCCGGGGACGGAAAGCATTTTCGTCGTCAACGGGTAGGTTACCTGATCCTCTACAATTTTTGGTCCCTGTCCGGGATATTTGGTCATGACGATCACCTGCACGTCGCTCAGATCGGGAATGGCGTCCACTGCCGTATTTTTGATGGCCCAGATCCCGGCTGCCATCAGCATCACCGTGAAGATGATGACCAGCATTTTGTTGTTGATCGACCATTCGATGATCCTGGCAATCAGGCCGTCTTTATTTGTTTCGTTCGGAGTCATAATCTTTATTTTCCTGGTTTAAAAATTGCTCGTTATCAAGCGTTTCCAGTAATTCAGCCAAAGGCATCATTTATATTTAAAACCATGGGCTTTCAGGTTGTCTTTGACCTGCTGAAGGGTAAATTCACGGAGTTTCATGCCGCAGAGCGGACAGGTTCCCGGTTTATCGGAAATCACATTCCAGTCCATAATGTCTTCATAGAGTTTGCCATCATGATTTTTATCGATGGCCGCCAGATCGATCACCCCCTTGCGGACGATGGACGTATCCTTCACTTCGGAAGTGGTTTTTGTGGATTTTTTATCCATCTTCATTCCTTTCATCTCCTTTGTTTTCTTCTTTCCGGATGTGGTATCTTTTTTGGCAGCGGAAAACATACTCAATGAAGCATTGAGATTGGATTCGGAGTCGATCATAAACTCAGCTGAAGTCACAATCGTTGTGTTGGCAGACAATCCGCTTAAAATCTGATAATATCCATTGGCATAGTTTCCCAGTTTCACGTGAACGGGTTTGAATTTTCCGTTGCCAAGCGCCACGATCACGGTGTTTTCACGCCCGCTTTGTAGGATGGCCTGGGCGGGAACCATCGGGTAATCGCCCAAATCTTTTCCCTGGATATCCACATTGGCAAACATGCCGGGTTTCAAGATCTGGTTGCTGTTGTTCAGATCAATCCTGACCTTGATGGTCCGGGTTTTGGTATCCAGCACCGGATAGATAAATGAAATCTTTCCTTTGTAAGTCACCCCGGGCAGAAAATCCATGGTGATGGTTGCGGGCTGCCCCAGGGCGATCTTATCAAGCTCGTATTCATAAATATCGGCCACCAGCCACACGGAAGTCAGGTTGGCGATCTTCATCAGCGGCATGCCGCGCATGATCCTGGCTCCTTCGTCGATGTTCTTCGACAACACCGTTCCGTCGAAAGGAGCGGTAAGCGTGATGTATTTCCTGACTTTTTGTGTCTTTTTCAGTTGCTGAATATCGGCTTTGGAAACATCAAGCAATTCCAGTTTCCGGGTGGCGTTTTTGAGCAGATCCGAGGGCGCATCGCTGCCGATCATGGCCTTGTCATAAGCCAGGGCCGTCAGGTATTCCTGTTCGGCAGCCACCAGTTCCGGAGAATAGATCCGCAGCAGTTTCTGACCTTTTTTGACTTGCTGGCCGGTATAATTCACATAGAGTTTATCAATCCAGCCACCTGCCTTGGTAGTCACAGTATATTCCTTCTGCTCATCCGGCTGAATGATGCCGTTGGTCATCACATCGGCGTGCATGTGCCCTGCTTTTACCACGGCGGTTTTTACATTCATATCCTGCTCCACCACCGGATCAATGGAAACCACTCCATTTTGTCCGGCCTGGTCCGCATAGACGGGTACCAGATCCATCCCCATGGCAGATTTTCCGGGATGATGGTAAATCTCATTCGGGTTCATCGGTGCGCGCCAGTAAAGAATTTTTCTTTTATTGCCGTTTGTCGCTTTGCTTGAACTTTGCTGACCTTCGGCCATCGTGGCAGCCTTTTTTCCGGACAACAAATAATATCCTGCGGCACCCAACGCTGCGCCCAGTAAAATAAACAGGATATAAACGAAGATTTTCTTATTCATTTGTCTTGTTTTATGGTACGTTATTTCAAAGAAGTTCCCGATAAGAACTCAAGTTTCGACTGATTTTTACTAAACGAGGTTCTGATGTTGGCCAGTTCGGTTTTGATCTTCAGGATCTGGTCTTCCGCTTTCATCACGTTGACAAAGTCGATCTTGTTCACCTGATAATCGGCCAGGGCAGCCTGATACGACTGCAGTGCCTGCGGAAGCAGGGTGGTTGCCAGCAGCGATTCTCTTTTCTTCAGTGATCTTAACTGCGCATTGATGGCCCCGAAATGTTGCTGCAACACCTGAAGTGAGAACTGATATTGTTGTTTGTAAGCATCCTGCTGATAGCGTGCCCGGTTGACCTGCGCGGTTTTGTTGCCGCCGTAATTGATGGGAATGGTCACACCGACCATCACCCCCAACAGGTCAGAATAATTCATGTCAGTTGCGGCATTGTAACTCCGCTGTGTGTACTGGACGCCCACTTTAAAGTTGGGATAAAATGCATATTTGGCGGCCTTTTCCATCAGCC
>JBJKPL010000320.1:0-3296 GCA_046706345.1 Candidatus Sulfidibacterium sp. | reverse complement strand
GGGCCCGGAAGAGAAATTTTTGGCGGATTAAAGATTTTATTCTGATTCCTGACACGTTATAAAAGCCGCACTTCAAGAAGTACGGCTTTTTTGTGCCCGCGCCCATTTGAAAACAACAGGCCCCTGTATATCAGATCGGTAAAACAGGCGGACCAGAATGAAATTTATAGTACGCTATATCTTTACTTAACAATAATTTAGTAATATTATTTGTATTTAGTCTAAATTACCTTTAAATTTGCACCATTATTCATAATTTGTTGGACTAAAAAATAAAAAGATGTCATTTACACTTCCCGGACTCGATTACGATTATAATGCGTTAGAGCCCTATATCGATGCCCGCACGATGGAAATTCACTATACAAAACACCATCAGGGGTATACGAATAATTTAAACAATGCAATTCAAGGTACCGCTCTGGAAAGTAAGACGATTGAAGAAATTCTTGCCCAGGCCTCCACTGCCGGAGCTGCAGTCAGGAACAACGGGGGTGGATTTTACAATCACGCACTTTTCTGGAAGTGGCTTTCTCCCAACGGCGGGGGCAAACCCACCGGGGCGTTGTCAGATGCCATCAACAGCACTTTCGGGTCGTTCGATCAGTTTAAGGACCAGTTTTCCAAAGCCGCCGCTACCCGTTTCGGTTCGGGCTGGGCATGGCTTGTAAAAACCGGTTCGGGACTGGTAATCACCTCCACCCCCAATCAGGACAATCCGCTGATGGATGTTGCGGAGGTAAAAGGCACGCCGATTCTCGGGCTGGATGTCTGGGAACATGCCTATTATCTGAAATATCAGAACAGAAGGCCCGAATACATTGAAGCTTTTTTCAATGTGATCAACTGGGATGAAGTTGCGTCGAAATACTGATTTCTTTTTTTGAGTTAAACGAGAGGACCCATGGCCTTGTGCCATGGGTTTTTTTTGTCCGGTTGCCTCAGCGGGCCTGATCCATCCCGAGACGGTTTCTTTTGCGGCTCAGGAATTCGATCCGCAGCATCAGCAGAAGCAGGGCTCCGGTGCACAGGATCGCCCGGACAGCATACACCGATGCCAGCAACCCTTTTCCGGCCAGTAACGAAATAACAGGGGCTACCATCAAAGCGATCCAGATGGGAAAATCCTCCGTATTTTTCTTTTGGTTCATCATGCGCCGGACCACCGGGAAGTAAGACAATACCATGATGGTCTGTACGGCAAAGTTGGTGATGACCGGCTGGTTGAAGAGGATCCAGAAAACCGTTACCAGGCCTACTCCACCCAGGCAAAGCAGATCAAAACGATCGAAACGGGAGGTAGCATCTCCCAGAATGAAAATCGCGATGCTGACGCCGGTTACCAGGATGAAATCGGCCACATTCAACACATTGTCGGCAAGGGTATAATTTCCATTGCCGCTGCTGAAATAAGTAAAAAGACTGATGCCTACGGCCAGCGAAAAAAAGGTCCAGGTTGCCAATGCCGGCCGGATCTTCTTTTTTTGAAGCAGAAAAATGTACCGGGCCAGGATGAAGACATCCAGCACCGATACGGCAAGGTTAACGATAAGCCTGGTGTCCATAACTTGATATCAGTTGGTCTATCAGAAGGTTCATTTTCAGGTAAACAAAGGGATCACCAGCAGCATCAGGGAAAGGCCTACCAAAATACTGACGGTGGTCCAGCCCACAAAATTGATGACGGGTTTGTTGACATGCCGTCCCATGATCTTTTTGTTGTTGACCAGCAACATCATACAGATCAGCACTACGGGGAGCAATATTCCGTTCAGCACCTGCGTCCACAAACTGATGGCGATCAGGGGTGCACCGGGGATCATGATGATGCCGGCGGCAATGATCAGGATGCCGGTGTAGAGGATATAGAACTCGGGGGCTTCCTCCCATTTTTTGTCGATCCCGGCTTCGAATCCAAAGGCTTCGCAGACATAAAATGCGGTGGCCAGCGGCAGGATGGTGGCCGAGAAGATCGAAGCCACGAACAGGCCCAGGGCAAACAGCGAGGATGCCAGGGCGCCGGCCAGTGGCTTCAGGGCCAGGGCGGCATCTTTGGCTTCGTTGATGGTCACCCCATTGACATGCAGTGTGGAGGCGCAGGCCACAATAATAAAAAATGCCACGACGACGGTGGCCAGACAACCCACCACGATGTCCACCAGCGTATATTTGTAATCGCTCATGCGGAGCCCTTTTTCGATGACCGAAGACTGCATGTAAAACTGCATCCACGGCGCGATGGTCGTTCCGATGATCCCGATGACAATCGCCAGGTAAGGGGCGGTGAACTCCATATGGGGATGCATCATGGCATGACCGATCTGGCCCCAGTGGGGTCTTCCCATCAGGGCAGACACGATGTACATGAGCAATCCCACGCTGAACACCAGGAAGATCCGTTCGGCGATCTTGTAATTGCCTTTCACCACCAGCAGCCACACCAGCACAGCGGAAATGGGAACGGAAATGTATTTACTGACACCGAAAATATTCATACTTCCGGCCACCCCGGCAAATTCGGTGGTGGTGTTGCCCAGGTCGGCGATGATCAGTCCTACAAAAATGAAAAAAGTGATCTTGACCCCGGCATTTTCGCGGATGAGGTCGGCGAGGCCTTTCCCGGTAACGATCCCCATACGGGCATTCATTTCCTGGATGATGAGCAGAACGATGAATGCGGGGCCCATGGTCCAGAGCAGGTTATAGCCATAGAGCGCGCCGGCCACGGAATAGGTGGTGATGCCGCCGGCATCGTTATCCACGCTGCCGGTGATGATCCCCGGGCCCAATAAGGCAAAAAAGATGACAATATTTCTGAGTAAGGTTTTTTTCTGTGTCGTCATTTTAACCGTCATACTTCACCTCCTATCTTGTTCTGCGTTTGCCGAGCAAGTCTTCGACAATGTCGTCAATAACCACCATGCCTTCCAGCACCTGGGTGTTGTTGACCACCGGTACCGCGAGCAGGTTGTATTTCGAAACAATTTCAGCCAGTGAACTCAGTTCGTCTTCATCTTCCACCGAGATGGGGTTCTTGTGCATGATCTCTTTCAGCGTCATGTGCGGTTCGGAGATCAGCAGATCCCGCAGGGAGAAGGTCGCGATGAGTCTTCCGTTGTGGGTGACCACAAAAAGATTGTAAAGGCTGGGCTCGTCGGGTTTGGTTTCCCGGATGGATTCCAGGGCCTGGGCTACGGTTTCATTTTCGTGGAAGGACATGAAATCGGTATTCATGATACTCCCCACAGACCGGTCGGAATATCCCAGCAGCTCCCTGACTTCCGTCGAGCTTTCCT
>JBJKPL010000319.1:0-6196 GCA_046706345.1 Candidatus Sulfidibacterium sp. | reverse complement strand
GGCCGGTCATTCGCCCCGGCGACCGGATCCGGGTCACCGGCATTGTCCGCCAGTATTATGGCCTGACGGAACTCGCCGCACCGCAGATCACTTTTCTGGATACGGTGAATCGTACCCTTCCCCGGCCAGAGGCAATTGCCGGTCACAACCCCGAATATTATGAAGGAAAACTGGTCAGCTTCAAAGGCATTGTGGTGGATAAGGGCGGGAATACAGGGGGAAAATATGTGATCGTATCCCAGGCCCATCAAAAAGAAAATGCGGTGATGGTCTATACCTCCCGGACGTCTCGTGTTCCGAACATCCTGAACCATCTTTCCATTGGGGAGATGGTGCGTATCACAGGGATTTATTCCCAGCATGATGACGAACAACCGGCTGATGGTCAATACGAGATCCTGCCCCGGTCGAATGACGACCTGACCATCCTGGAGCATAACGCTTCTTTTTATCTGCTGATCATCGGAGGCATTACGGCGATTGTGCTGCTGAGTCTGCTGTTGAATTTTCTGCTTCGAAAGCAGGTCGTCCACCGCACGAAGGAGTTGCAAAAAGCCAAAGAAGCCGCCGAGGAAAGCGACCGGCTGAAAACAGCGTTCCTGGCCAACATGAGTCACGAGATCCGGACCCCCATGAACGGGATCCTCGGATTTACCGAACTGCTCAAGGACCCTGCCCTGAGCGAAGACGAGCGGGAGAGTTACATCGAGATCATCCATCAAAGCGGACAGCGCATGCTGAGTACGGTGAACGACATTATCGAGATCTCGAAGATCGAAGCCGGACTGGTGGTATTGAACCCGGTGAAGTTCAACATCAATGAAACCCTGGAAGAGCTGGTTTCCTTCTTTAAACCCGAAACCGATAAAAAAGGTGTTCATTTATACATCGAAAAGCTGGTGTGAGAAAAAGATGCCTTCGTGTTCTCAGTCAAAATCAAATTCGAGTCGATCCTGACGAACCTTCTCAAAAATGCCATCAAATTTACCTTCCGGGGAGAGATCCTAACGGGGTATGTCTATCATCAGGGCAAGGTGGAGTTTTTTATCCGCGATACGGGAGAAGGCATTTCTGAAACCAGGCAAAAGGCGATTTTCGATCGTTTTGTCCAGGCGGACATTGAAGACCGGAAAGCCCGCGGAGGTTCGGGGCTGGGGTTGTCCATTGCCAAAGCCTATGCCGATGCCCTGGGGGGTGATCTGTGGCTGGAGCATTCAGCGCCCGGGGAAGGTGCCGAATTCCGGTTTCGACTGCCTCTTACTGTCAGACAGGGATCCGAAAAACCCAAATCGGATGCCGAACCTGCAAAAGGAAAAGGCCAGACACCGTCGCTGACCGTGCTGGTGGTGGAGGATGACGAGGTTTCTTATCAGTACCTTCAAAAGCTACTGAAACCGCTTACCCGGGAAATTCTCTGGGCCAAAGACGGGAAAGAAGCCGTTTCGATGGTCCGGGAGAATTCCCGTATCAATCTGGTGCTGATGGATTTTCTAATGCCCAACATGAATGGTTATGAGGCCACGCGACAAATTAAGAAGTATAAAAAGGAGATGATCGTCGTGGCGCAGACGGCCCTGGCGCTGGCCCACGAAAAGAAAGAAATTATGGCTTCCGGCTGCGATGATTACATCTCCAAACCGGTTTCCCTGGCTGCCCTGAAGGAAATTATTTCCAAATATTTCTAGCAACTCACCGGATATCAGCTACATCCGAACAGAATGCTTCTTTCTCCCGGCAACGGACCTTTTTCTTAAATTTGCGCACTTGCAACTAACGGACTTTTCATGAAATTTCAAGAGCTACGTCTCAACAACACCTTACTCGAAGCGCTTTCCTACATGGGATTTGAGGAGGCTACCCCGATTCAGGAACTGGCCATACCGGCCATTTTGGACAAAAAGGATCTGATTGCCAGTGCCCAGACGGGGACCGGAAAAACGGCGGCGTTTGTCCTGCCGGTGCTGAATGCACTGCTCGAGGAGAAAACGGCCCATAAGACCCGGGCCCTGGTACTGGTGCCTACCCGGGAGCTGGCCATTCAGATCGATCAGCAGATCCAGGGATTTTCCTATTTCACCAATGCCGAATCCATCGCCATTTATGGTGGAGGAACGGGTTCGGAATGGGATCAGCAGAAACGCGCGCTCACCTTAGGCACGGACATCATCGTGGCCACTCCAGGAAAACTCATCTCGCACCTGAACATGGGTTATGTGAAATTCCAGGATCTGCAGTATCTCATTCTGGATGAAGCCGACCGGATGCTGGATATGGGATTTATCGAAGACATCCAGAAGATCATTTCCTTTCTGCCGGAAAAACGGCAAAACATGATGTTCAGTGCCACCATGCCCGGTCCTATCCGCCAGCTGGCGGAAAAAATCCTGCAATCTCCCGTAGAGATCACCATCGGGCTTTCCAAACCGGCCGAAGGGGTGTTGCAGGTGGCGTATCTGGCCCATGAAAACCAGAAAACCCCGCTCATCAACGGGCTGATCTCGGAAAAGCCGGAAGTCAAGAGTATTCTGATCTTCAGCTCTACCAAGCGGAAAGTTAACGATATTGTCAGGGGCTTGCGCGGCAAGGGTTTCCTGGTGGAAGGCATTTCTTCGGACCTGGTGCAGAGCCGGCGGGAAGAGATCCTGCTGGATTTCCGTTCCCGGAAGATCCGGGTGCTGGTAGCCACGGATGTGCTGAGCCGCGGGATCGACATCAAAGATATCGACATCGTGATCAATTATGATGTTCCGGGCGATGCGGAAGATTATGTGCACCGTGTGGGCCGTACCGCCCGTGCGGATACTTCGGGTCTTGCCATCACGCTGATCAACGAGGACGACATGTTCCGGTTTCACCGGATTGAAAAACTCATTGAACGGGAAGTGATGAAACTGCCGCTGCCGGAAGCCCTGGGTACGCCGCCCCGGTGGGATTTAAAAAATAACCGAAGGTCCGGGTTCCGGGGAAAACGCAACCACGGCGGGAAAGGCGGTACCCATAAGGGCGGCGCATCCCGCAAGCCAGGCCGGAATCCAAAAAACCATCCCGGCAGGAAAAGAGAATCGTAAGTTTTTTGTGTGCTTTCCAGGAATCTCTCCTTTCCTCTGCACATGGATAACCGCGTTTTTATGGAAACGATTTGCATGGTATGAAAAACTATGATGTCCTCGTGATCGGAGCGGGGCCTGCGGGCCTGATGGCTGCCGGACGGGCTGCAGAAAAGGGTGCCCGGGTGCTGGTACTGGAAAAAATGAGACTCCCGGGCAGGAAATTGCTCATCACCGGAAAGGGCCGCTGCAACATCACCAACGTGGCCCCGGTGGAAGAATTTATCAGCCATATTTTTCCGGAGGGACGTTTTCTGAGAAATGCTTTTTCCAAATTTTATTCCGACGACATCATCCGACTCCTGAAAAAATACGGTGTAGAAGTTACCCTGGAACGCGGGGGCCGTTACTTTCCGGCGAGCAACAAAAGCAAAGATGTGCTGGATGCATTGCTGCGGTGGGTTTCCGAACAGAAGGTGGAAATCCGGGGCGGTTCCCGGGTGGAAGATCTGCTGCTGGAAAACGGCGCCGTGAAAGGGTTGGTTGTGAATGGTCAGGAGCTGTTTTGCGATCAAGTGATCCTTGCCACCGGAGGGAAATCCTATCCCGCCACGGGTTCCGACGGCGACGGTTATCGGCTGGCGCAGCGTGCGGGGCATTCGTTGGTGGAACCGATGCCCTCCCTGGTTCCCCTGGTATGCAAGGGCAACACGGCAGAAAAACTCCAGGGTCTGGCCCTGAAAAATGTCCGCGCCATCCTGTGGGAAAACGGCAAAAAAACGGCAGAGGAATTTGGTGAAATGTTGTTCACCCATTTCGGGCTGAGCGGCCCCATCATCCTGACTTTAAGCCGGCGCGCCGTGGCCGCCTTGCATCAGCATCGGCGGGTGGAGGTGACCGTCGATCTGAAACCGGCCCTGGAAGACCAGAAACTGGATAAGCGTTTGATCCGCGATCTGAATGAACAGGGGAAGAAAAAACTGGGAAACCTCTTTAAAAACTGGCTGCCGGCCTCCATGATCCCGGTTTTCATCGAACTCCTGGAGTTGGATCCGGAAAAGGAAGGACACCAGGTTTCGGCTTCCGAGCGGAAAAAGATCCGCCATCTCATGAAGAATTTGAAATTTGAAGTCACCGGCCACCGTGCTTTCAAAGAAGCCATCATCACTGCCGGAGGCATACCCACACGGGAAGTCAGGCCCGGGACCATGGAATCGAAAAAAGTTTCGGGGCTTTATTTTGCCGGAGAAATCCTGGATTTGGATGCCGATACGGGCGGTTACAACCTGCAGATCGCTTATTCTACCGGCTGGCTGGCCGGCGATTCCTCATTTACCAATCCGCAAGGCATGTTGTAATTTGTCGGAAACAAAAAACCCCGGAAGGTTAAACCTCCGGGGTTTCAGTCCGCTGGTGGTACCACCTGGAATTGAACCAGGGACACACGGATTTTCAGTCCGTTGCTCTACCAACTGAGCTATGGTACCTCGTTGTTTGGAGCGGCAAAATTAAACCTTTTTTTGTTTTGGCAAATAAGAATTCTTAAAAAAGTGTAAAATTACTGTTCTTCGTGGCCCTGAAATTTTGTGAATAAAGCCTGAACACGTATTTTTGTACCTTGGAATTAAAACTTGGGATTGAAACTTATAGTTGATATAGGGAATACCCGCACGAAGTTTGCTATTTTTCAGGAAAACAAATTATTAGACCTTCAGATAACCGAAAGCCCTGAATTTGTTTTTTTACAGAAGATATTGGAGTCCTTCCCGCAGGTGGAAGCGTCCGTGTTGTCTTCGGTCCGAAGTTATCCTGAAGATTTTGATACCGTTCTTAGTTCGCATGGTTTTTTTCTGAAGCTGGATGAAAATACGCCCCTGCCTTTTAAAAATCGCTACGGCACGCCGGGAAGTCTCGGCAAGGACCGGCTGGCGATCGTAGCGGGAGCCCGCGCGCTTTTCCCGGGAGAAAATGTGCTGGCGGTAGTGGCAGGAACCACCATCACCTTTGATGTCCTGAACCGGTACGACGAATATCTCGGAGGCGGCATCAGCCCGGGACTGACCATGCGTTTTCAGGCGTTGCATCGTTTTACGGAGAAACTACCCTTGGTAAAACCGGTGGAAGAAAGCACCCCGTTGGTAGGAAATACCACCGAAACAGCCATCCGGACCGGCGTTATGAACGGCCTGCTGGCCGAGGTGGACGGGGTGATCGATTCCTATAAACAGCAATTTGAGGATTTAAAAATTATAATCGGTGGGGGCGATTATAAATATTTTGATAAAAGATTAAAAAATAACATCTTTGCAGCCCCAAATATTGTTTTGGAAGGTTTAAAGGAAATTTTGAATTTTAATGAGGAAAAATAAGTTAGGTTTACTGGTAGTTTTTGCTTTTCTTGTCCTGTCGTTGCATGGGCAGGATATTACATCACCCTTCTCCAGATTCGGACTGGGTCGTTTGTACTCACCCAGTGTGAGTACCCAGCAGCAAAGTATGGGGGGCATCGGCCTGGGACTCGCCGATCCCTTTCTTATCAACCCCGACAACCCGGCATCCTACGGACTTTTTCCCAAATATTCGTTTATTTTCCAAACGGGAATCGTGGCGGATATCGGCTCCCTGAGCACGACGCAGAATTCCCAGTCTTACAATTACATGACCCTCGGCCATGTGGCCATCGGTTTTCCGGTCACCAAATGGTGGCGCGCCAGTTTCGGAACCCTGCCCTACAGTAAAACGGGATATGATATTCTGGATAAATTCAATGTTCCGGGATTTTCGACCATGACCAGCGAACGCTGGGGCCAGGGTGGCATAACCCGTGTATACTGGGGGAACGGCTTCAACATCTCCAAAAATCTGCGGGTCGGGATCAACGTGTCGTACCTTTTTGGCAATGCCCGTTACTATAACATGGTTTATTCCACCGATTCCCTGGAGGTCTTCGGAACCAAAACGGAACAGTATCTCCGGGTTGGCGATCTGCTTTACGACTATGGAATCCAGTACGATATTCCGCTAAAAGACGGACGAAAAATCACACTCGGTGCGGTTTACAGCAACAAAGTGAATGTTTCGGCAAGCCGCAACTGGCTGGCCACAAGCCAGACCGGAGGCTACGGGACCACTACGGCGGTAGTGAAAGA
>JBJKPL010000318.1:0-8920 GCA_046706345.1 Candidatus Sulfidibacterium sp. | reverse complement strand
CCGAAACCATGGATCTCGCCATCCGGCTGATCAAAAGGTATTTCAACGAATTCTCCAAGAAGCATTACCAGAAGATCATGAAGCGCGCCAATATCTCGGAGGAACAGCTTCAGAAGGTGATCGATCAGGTAATTTCTCTGAATCCCAAACCAGGAAACTCGCTGAGCGAAACCGCCAAAGACATTCAGTATATTGTGCACGATTTCACCATTGTCAACAACGACGGCGAGCTGGAGCTTTCGCTCAACAACTGGAATACCCCTGAATTGCGTATCAGCAATTCTTATATGAACATGCTCAGCCAGATGTCCAACGGGAAAAAGGGACGTTCGGACAAGGAAGCCGTATCTTTTATCAAAAACAAGGTGGATTCCGCCCGCTGGTTTATCGATGCGGTGCAACAGCGGCAAAATACACTCTATACCACCATGAAAGCCATCATGGATTACCAGCACGATTATTTTGTTTCGGGCAACGAAGCCGATCTCAAGCCCATGATCCTGAAAAATATCGCCGATATTGTGAACATGGATATTTCCACCATTTCGCGGGTGGCCAACAGCAAATATGTTCAAACCCCTTTCGGTACCAAGCTGCTGAAAAGTTTTTTCAGCGAGTCCATGCAGAAAGAAGACGGGGAAGAGGTCTCCACCCGGGAAGTGAAAACCGTTTTAAAAGAGATCATCGGCGGGGAAGACAAGTCGGATCCGTATACGGATGAATACCTGATGAACCAGCTCAAGGAAAAGGGCTATCCCATCGCCCGACGGACGGTGGCCAAGTACCGCGAGCAGATGGGGATTCCCGTGGCCCGCTTAAGGAAAGAGCTTTCTTCCTGATCCGTATGAAACCCCGCTAGTTTTTTATTGTAGTCCGCCCCCTTGCCGGGAATGGATAGAATGGTTAAACAAAAATTATGGAGAAAAAAATTTCAGCTTTTCTTTCGGTTGTATTACACCCCCTGTTGGTTCCCGTTTTTTTTGTGCTGATCCTTTACCAGTTCCCGATCTACTTTCTTCCGGTGGCATTGTTGCGCATCAAATATTTTGTTTTGCTGTATGTATTGCTCATGACCGGTATCGTACCCGGACTGGCTGCTTTCCTCCTGTGGCGCTTTAAGGTTATCGGCAGTCTGCAGATGAAACAACGGGGCGACCGGGTGTTCCCGTTACTGATCATGGCCATTTTTTATTATCTCACCTATTTTACACTGAACAAAGCGGGCACTTTTGCCGTGCTGAATCTTTTCCTGGTCGGCTCGGCCATTCTTGCGCTGCTGACCCTGCTCATCAACAACTACAGCAAGATCAGCTTGCACATGGTTTCCTGGGGCGGCCTGGCGGGCTCCCTTACGGGGATGGCTTTCCTCTTCCATCTGCAGCCTTTTTTCTGGATCCTGCTGGTGATCTTCCTCTCGGGTCTTGCCGGATTTGCGCGGCTGAAAGCCGACGCTCACTGGCCCCGGCAGATCTATCTGGGTTATCTGGTGGGCTTTGTCGTGATGATGGCCCTGTTTCTGATGGCGTAAGGGAATGCTGAGTGGTGGGTTTTCAGGGAAGGCTGTCGGCTACCGGCACACAAAAAAAACTGCCCGGGGTCACCGGGCAGTCATTTTTTCTTTAATTCGTGGTTTTAGAACGGGGTGATGGTGATCCCCAGCGAGAGCGGATGCAGTGCCGGACCATGGCCTGTCCTGAAGGTTGAGATCAGCTGATAGGCTGCATAAACATCAATACTCTTGTATCCGAAACGGATTGACGGCGTGTAACCGGCTGAATTCAGCTGGTAGAGCTTTTTGTTCTTCACCTTACGTGAAATGCCGTCGGAAGAAAGCGTTCCGGTATAGGATTCTTTGCTGTCGATGACCGTTGAGATCTTAAACCCAATGCCTGCGTGCCATCCGTGTTTCAGTTTGAATTTTAACTCGGCCGGAACGTCCAGGGTGGTGATGGTCATTTTGCTTTTATCCATGCGCAGTCCCGACGGGACAGGGATAAAAGAAATGGTGTCGGCTTTGACATCCTTGATGAAATTGGTTTTGCTGCTCAGAACATGGGTGCCAATACCCAGCCCGATGGAAAAGATCGTGTTTCCGTTTTTCTTGGCTCCTACCAGGAAGTTATACGTTGCAAAAACGTTGGTAGAGGGGTTCAGGTGCCGGACGGTCATGCCCGAAGGCAGGTTAAGCCACACATCCGTGAACACGTCTACGCCTACATTTATCTTCTGTTTTACTGTGGTGGCGGATACCTGGGCTGACATTTGTGCCGTCGCAAAAAGAAAGATCAACAGGAAGCCAAAAGAAAACTTTTTCATTTTTTATGCATTTAAATTGTTCGTCAAAGATATAAAATTAACCCTATTGCTGGTTGTTGTCCAAGAGCTTGTTTAACAATGTTTTTACCCGGTCTGAGTCCCATCTTGCCGCCCCCTTTTTTTCCAGCACCACTTTCCCTTGCGGGGAAAGAATAAAGGTAGCCGGGATGCTGTTGCTGAAAAAATCTGAAGGCACACCGGTATAACGGTAAAACGGCATGTCACCGTATTGATGTTTTGAAATAAAATCCGTGATCACCGCAGGGTTTTCATTACTCAGGAAAACAAAATTCACCTTGCCTTTGTATTGTTCGTAAAGATCATGAATACCCGGAAGCTCCGCATTGCAGGGGGGACACCAGGTGGCCCAGAAGTTGACAAAAACCGGCTTATCCAGCAGCTGGTCGAAACGGACGGTTTTTCCCGACAGGGAACTGATCTCCCATTGCCGGGTCTGCGGTTGGATGGCAAACTGCTTCGACTGGCTTAACGAGGAAGGCGGAAAGGAAATCAACCGGATCAGATAAGCCGAAACAGGTTTGCGCGTTGTGGGGATCAACAACAACACGACCAGAATCACGAACAAAAAGTCCGTGATGATGGAAAACAACTTCTTTGTCCTGAAATATTGAAGAATACGGTTTTTGATTTTTTCCAGCATAAAAACAGTCGGTCAGATTATTGAAGATTGGATCGGCGGTCGAGAAGCTGGTCAATCTGCTCCGGCGTGAGGTTTTTGTTTTTCAGCAACGCATCAATTTTGGCGATCTCGTTTTTCGGGTCCAGCGAAGCTTTGGGTGTTTCCGAGATCAAGTCGTCGATTTCCGCAGAAGCGGTATCAGGTTCTTCTTCGGGGAGCAAATCCTCCTCTCCCAGCTCCTCGCGCAGCTGTTCGATGAGACTCCGGACCATGTCCTGTACCGACTCCCCGAATTGCCCCTGCAACTGATAGGCAATCTGATCCTTCATTTGTTCATAGTTGTTGAAGAAGAATTTAAACTGCTGCAACATCATTTTATTGATGCCCGGAATTTCTTCCATGCCGCTTTCCTGCTTCTCCATCAGTTTGTTGAACAACCGGAAAAGTTCATCAAGATCCTGTTTAAATTGCTCCATATCCATCATAGGGCAAAATTACGAATAATTTGAATGAGATTAGATGCGTTAAGAAGTATTAACTTTTTGGAAATGAGCCATTGGTCTGACCCGGATCATTCCGTGGTCAAACGGGGTCAGACAATGGTTTGACGACTGCCTGACAACCGTTTATCGTCTTGGAACTGTTTTCAGTCTCCGAGCGTGGCCACCATCACAGCTTTGATGGTGTGGACGCGGTTTTCGGCTTCGTCAAAAACGACGGAAAGTTCCGATTCGAAGACTTCTTCGGTGACTTCCATGGCTTCGACGCCGAATTTCCGGTAGATCTCCTCTCCGATGGTGGTATCCCTGTTGTGGAAGGCGGGCAGGCAATGCAGGAATTTCACCTTCGGATTGCCGGTTTTTTTCACCATGTCCGTGTTCACCTGATAGGGCATCATGAGTTTGATGCGTTCTTCCCACACTTCGTCGGGTTCGCCCATGGAAACCCACACGTCGGTATAGAGGAAGTCCACGCCTTTTACGCCTTCGTCCACGCTTTCGGTCAGCATGATCTTGGCTCCGGTTTCGCGTGCAATTTCTTTACAGGTCTTCACCAGACTTTCCTCAGGCCACATGGCTTTGGGTGCCACGGCCCGGAAATCCATACCCATCTTGGCGGCACCCACCATCAGCGAGTTGCCCATGTTGTTTCGGGCTTCACCGCAGTAGGCAAACGACACCTGGTGCAGGGGCTTGTCGGAATGTTCCATCATGGTGAGAAAATCGGCCAGGATCTGGGTGGGATGGAATTCGTTGGTGAGTCCGTTCCAAACCGGAACACCGGCGTATTTCCCCAGTTCTTCAACAATGTGCTGACCGAATCCGCGGTATTCAATACCATCATACATGCGTCCCAGCACGCGGGCCGTATCCTTCATGGATTCCTTCTTCCCGATCTGCGATCCGGTCGGCCCAAGATAGGTCACGTGCGCCCCCTGGTCGTAGGCTGCCGTTTCGAAAGCACAACGGGTGCGGGTGGATGCTTTTTCGAAGATCAGGGCGATGTTTTTCCCTTTCAGCCTGGGCTGCTCGGTGCCGTTGTATTTTGCTTTTTTCAGGTCGGCGGCCAGGTCCAGCATGAATTTGATCTCTTTGGGCGTGAAATCCAGCAATTTCAAAAAATTCCGGTTTCTGATTTTGAATGCCATAATGTTTTGATTTAAAATTTCTGAAAATGTAATCTGTCCTTTTTTGAAGCGCAAAATTAGTGAAATTTTGAGACGGAAGTCCGAAACCGGAGGCTCTTTGAAGGATAATCCCGGATGGCCGTGCCTCCAGGAAAAAAAAATTTAAGCCGGATCCTGGATCCGGCTTTGAAGAACGCTTATGAAATGGTGATCTGCCGCGGGGGTTTGGGTTTGGCCTCTTCCTTTTTGGGGATCACGATCTTCAGGATCCCATTTTCATACCGGGCTTCGATCTTTTCACTGTCCGCCGTGTTGGGTAGGGTGAACGAACGGCTGAAGGACTGGTAGCTGAATTCACGACGGGTGAACTGCTGTCCTTTTTCGGTTTCGTTGTCCACCTGTTTTTCCGATGAGATCGTCAGTACATCGTGGTTTAATTCAATTTTAAAGTCTTCTTTTCCCAGTCCGGGAGCAGCCACCTCCACTTCGAAATCTTCGTGGCTTTCTTTGATGTTCACTGAAGGCAAGGTGGTGTTGGTGGTTGAAAAATTACGATTGGTCCAGTCAAACCAATCGTCCTCAAAAAAGCGATTGAACAATGACGGGTAATTGCCGGGAAATTTGATAATTGACATAGCGTTATCCTCCATTATTTAAGTTTGACATTGAATGAACAAAAATCTTGTTTCAAATTCAATACCAATCCCGGTATTTTGTTGTTTGAAATTTTGTTATTCGGTTGAAATATAGGAAAATACGAAGTGTTGGGCGCACTGTCAAAATGACTTTTTCCGAAGCCGAAATGTCAAAATGACAAGACGGCAATTTTGGGGTGTTTCTTGCCGCTTCCGACAGTTTTTTTCAATCTCGTTTTTGGAAAGGAATCCGGGAGAACCTGCCGGGGCCTGATTACCCACTTCCTGTTTTTACCTCTTTGAATCGTTCTTTAATTCCTGCACGCCTTGCTTAATTTCCTCCAGTGCCTTCATCATGTTTTTTACAGCCGACCGGTTTTTGTAATTCATCAGGATCAGTTTTACCGAAACCAGGAAAACACCCGATTCCAGCAACAGATCGTGCGTGAATCCCTTGACGAATAATGCGATCCCAAAAAGCAGCAGCGTGATCAGGATGACTGCGAAGTCTGCCGCTGAAAGATACTTTTTCATGTGTTTTTTAATGATTTGATGCTTCCATAAAGTTAATGTTTTATTGGATCAGGACGGTATCAGCCCCTTTAAGTTGGTTCGCTTTCTGTTATTTCAGTAAGGCTTTGAAAATGTTACTATTGACATTTGGTGGAAGATGTATTAAGTTTGTAATTCCTTCTGAAGTATAGAACAAATCGATATAACCCGTCCTTAAAAATAGTAAGGCAATTTAAATCCTGGTTCTAACCTATTGCAGAAAGGAGTAAACCCATGAAACCAACCTGTTTGTTCGCATTTCTTTTTGTCGGACTTTTTTCAACGACCTTTGCCCATCCTGTACTTCAAACACCCCCATCCATCGTGCCTAAGTGGGACGTTTATGAGCTTACGATACAGGATACCAGCACGTATAACAATCCCTTCTGGGATGTCACCATCCAGGGTGAATTTACAGGACCCTCTTCGGAAAAGATCCATGTAAACGGATTTTATTATGACGGCGATCTATGGAAGGTTAGAATGGCGCCCACCCGGGAAGGAAGCTGGACTTTCCGGCTGATCTTTTCTTCCGGAACAGAAGTCGATACCCTGACAGGATCTTTCCAATGTACGGCTCCCGAAGCGGGAAACCACGGTTTTATCCTTGTCAATCCTGCCTATCCTCATAAGTTTATGTATTCAGATACCACGCTTTTTATTCCCAATGGCGTAGGTGGGCACACACCGGCTACTCAGGCAAATTATCTGAATATATGGCCTCAGAGTTCTTATGATACGGCACAAGTCCCTGCGTTTTGGGATACTTTGTCGAAATATTCTGTCAATACATTCAGGCTGATGCTGTTTAATCAAAGTGCTTTCGAGGTGCCGTTTTACTGGAACACCTATGAATCGACAGCCAATTTCTTTTCTCAAACCGGCGGACTCGACCGTTACAATACTTTTGTAGGGAAGGCTATGGACCGCTGGTTTCAACAGGCACAGAAACATAATATTTCGATTTATCTCTGTTTATTTTCAACGTTGGATACCCCTACCTATCCTTTTTCAACGTCTGTGTTTAGTACGGATAATGGCGGTCCATACAGTACCCTGGATTCCATGTACGAACAGACCAGCGGACCGGGATTTGATTTTGAAAAGAAATATGTTCAGTACCTGGTCGACCGATATGCTGCGTACCGGAATATTGTGCTTTGGGAATACAACAACGAGTATGGGGCCCGTTGTTTGCCTGCCTGGCTTGCCGCCATGAATGAGGTGATCCAGGCGCATGATCCATACAACCGGGCCAGGACGGTTTCTTTCTGGTGGGCAAGTTTTAGCCGTCAAAGTAACGTGGATGCCCAAAGCAGCCTCACCGTAACGGACGACCATTTCTATTCCCAGGCCGATGTCACGTATCGTCCGTCGAATGCCGATAGTGCCACCAATGCACAGGCCCGCTACCGGTTCGCAACCTATCAGAAACCGGTCATGTTCAGCGAAATGGGCAGTGAGCCAGGGGAAGAAACCGATTATTGGTCCCGGTTTCAGCGGGCGGCCTACTGGGGCGCATTCACCGGCGGGGGAACGCCTTTATTTTGGCTCAGTGGCGGACTCGAGGATCAGGGTTTTCTTTACAATCAGGGGGATGTTCATTTTATGGGTGCTGTTCATAAATTGGTGGAGCGTTTTGAGGATTTTAACACGATGGTTCCCGATGTCAGCATCACCCTCACCAGCCCCAACACGTTACGAATATTTTCCCTGGCCAGCGACAATGAAGCACTCTATTACATCCATAATTACTCGGATGATCAGACCCAGACCACCGGCTCCAACCTGGCAATATCCTTAAGAAATTCAGGGTCGCAGTCCTTTTCAGGCGTCTGGCTGAATGCCACCACAGGCGATTCCATTGGTTCTGTGAAAGGACAGTTTAACGCCGGTTCGGCGAATATCAGCATCCCGGAATTTACAGATGATGTTTTGCTTTATCTCAGGAAAACCGTGTCAACGGGGATTTTAACAGTCCAGGATCCATCTGCAAAATTTGCGCTTGATCAGAACTTCCCGAATCCTTTCAGTCCCACGACGGTGATCCGTTACCAGATCCCGGTAGCCAGTCTTGTGAACCTGAAGGTGTACGATCTTTCCGGCAAGGTGGTGGCCATTCTCGTGAATGAAAAGCAATTGCCCGGGAGCTATCAAATCACGTTTAACGGTGCGACGCTGCCTGCGGGGATTTATTTCTACCGGATGCAGGCCGGAGATTTAGTGGAAACGAGGAAGTTTATGATCCTGAGATAAAACTCAGTTTCTCTTGGCAAACAACCAGCCCCCTTCCTGATCCAGCATCAGGATTTTAAAGGAAGGATCCCGCTGGATTTCATCGTAACTCCTGAAATGTTTCAGATGAAAGATGTCGTCGAGCAGCAGATAATATTCCTGATCACCCATGACCTCCCGGACGATGTTAAATTCCAGAAATCCGATGGCCCCTGATGAGTCCAGCATGATCAAAGGTGATTGTTTCCGGTATTTTGATAGGTATTTCCGAAGCAGGTCTTCTCCCTGAAAATGAGTTTTCTGATCCCGGTGTTCAAAATATTTTAAAACACGATTGAGGAGTTTATAAGGCGTGTAACCAAAGCCTCCCTGAAGTTCCTTGAGGTAAAATGCCAGCGGATCGCTGCCGCCGTCGATATAAATATCGGGAAATTCTTCCTGGTGGTGCAGCGCATAATCGCCCCTGACGAATTCCAGGGCTTCCTGATTCGGGACACTAAAACCCCATTGCGGATTGACGAAGCGGTATTTTTTCAAATTTTTTCTGGCTTTTCTCCAGTTGCGCCAGTTGGCTTCGAGGGTGATGATTTCCGGGGGATTGGCTTCCGGGGCAAAAGTCTCGGCGATCATCCGGGTCGAACCGGTTCCCTGATAGGTGCCTGTCTCGATCACATATTGGATCGGGTTTTTCTTGTTTTCCTCCCGGATGAGGCTGGTAAGCTTGTCGATGTTAACCATCGAAACGGAATGTTCCGAGTATTCGCTGTATGATTTCATGGGTACATTTTTTCTGTTTCTCGCCGGCTTTCAGGAAAACTAGAATCCCTGCGTGTAGTTTGAATTTATGACGCGATAAAATTAAACTTTTTTCGCAACGGGCGGGGCCGGCATTCTGAAGTGCGATTTCTTGTGGTG
>JBJKPL010000317.1:0-14092 GCA_046706345.1 Candidatus Sulfidibacterium sp. | reverse complement strand
TACCTGCACATGGACGGCGCCCGCATCAGCAATGCAGCCGTAGCGTTGGGGATGGATTTTAAAAGTTTCACCACCGATACCGGGGTGGATGTCTTGTCGTTTGGCGGCACGAAGAACGGGTTGATGTTCGGCGAAGCCGTGGTTTTCCTCAACAAGCAGCTGGCAAAGGATTTTGAATACACCCGTAAGCAAGGCATGCAGCTTCATTCGAAGATGCGCTTTATCTCGGCCCAGTTCGATCGCTACCTGACCGACGAACTCTGGAAGAAAAATGCCACTCATGCCAATAAAATGGCGCAGTTGTTGAGCGAAAAGCTGCAGCAGTTTGAGCAGGTGAAGGTCACCCGGAAAACAGAAGCCAACGGCGTTTTTGCCATCATTCCCAAGGCCGTCCTGCCCAAAGTGCAGAAGGAATATTTCTTCCATGTCTGGGATGAGGCCACGTCCGAAGTGCGTCTGATGTGCTCCTGGGATACGGCCGCTGAAGATATCGAAGGTTTTGTGGCGGCCCTGAAAAAATACGTGCATTAAAACAGGGGGTCGCAGAAAGTCGAGGCCGGTAAAAGATTTTTTACCGGCTTTTTTATTGATAGGTTAGCTCATGGTTTTTTAAAATGAAACTTTTGTCCCCTGGCCGGGATGATGACTTCGTTGAGTTCATGGAGTTCCAGGGCTTCCAGCAGCAGGTCTGTATTTTTTATTTTCATGATATCCGGCCGGAAGACCGCCTGAACGCCTTCGGTGGCCCTGAGACTTGCCGTTTTTTTGTCGAAAAGATCACCTGGCAGGCTGCCTTTGATGAACAACAGGTAATCGAACTGTTTTAATTCCGGGATGAGGTTCTTTCCCTGGCTTTTGTTGGAAAACAGATAATAGTAAAGAAGCAGGTCGCCATCATAAAAATAAAACCAGGAAAAAGGCGGCTGACCCGGTTCAGGGACAAAATCGGCATACTTTTTCAGCATGAGGCCCAGATGGTTGTTGATGAAGAAGCTGATCCGGTAGTCTGCAAAACTGCTGACCAGGGAGAGCAGGTGAAACCCTTCCCTGATGTCGCCCGATACCTGGAGTTTTTTGGCCATAGCGTGTCCGGTTCATTCGTTCAAACAAAGATATGCAAAAACAAAACCCGGTATCCGCAAGGATTACCGGGTTTTGAACTTAAATTTTTTAATCAGGACTGTGACAACGTTGCCCAGGCGTTCTCGGGAGGCAGGTTCTCGGCGCCTTTGATGGAAAAATCAAAGGCATTGGCCAGGGGTTTTTCGTCCACCAGCAAGGCTACGTGGAACTGTTTCTGGCCTTTCACATGCTGCTCGTCAATGACCGAAAATTGCACATTGATCTTTTCCTTCTGTGCCCATTCGATCATTTTGCTCTTATAACTGATCTCGGTATTCATCAGCTCTTCCAGGTCGAAATGCTGGTTCAGGATGCGTTTGATGATGATCTTTCGGGTAAACTGATACCCTTTGTCGAGATACAGGGCGCCGATAAAAGCTTCAAAGGCATTGCCACCGGCCGATTTCATCAAATGGGCATCCGAGGCCGAGATCTTCATGAATTGCATCAGCCCCATCTTATGTGCCAGCTTGTTCAGCGAAGAACGGCTGACAATCTTGGAACGCATTTCGGTGAGGAAACCTTCATCTTTTCCGGGAAACCGTTTAAAGAGATAATGGGCCACCACAGAGCTCAGGATGGCATCCCCCAGATATTCCTGCCGCTCATTATTGATCTTCAGTCCGCTTTTGTGGGTGATGCTGGCGGACTTATGCCGGAAGGCCTGTTTATATAAAAAAATATTTCCGGGATAAAACCCGAAAACATTTTTTATGGCTTTTCTTAACTCCCTGTCGGAAGCAATATAATAGCTCAGAAAATCTTTCACTAACAAAACCTGGAGTCTTTACTTGGTAAATTTTTTGAAAATAATGGAAGCATTATGACCTCCAAAACCAAAAGTATTGCTGAGTGCGGCATTCACTTTCCGCTCGACAGCTTTTCCAAAAGTAAAGTTCAAACGATGATCGATTTCCGGATCATCGGTAAAATGATTGATGGTCGGCGGAACGACATCATGTTTCACGGCCAGTAAGGTAGCAATGGCTTCGATCGCCCCTGCGCCGCCCAGCAAGTGGCCGGTCATCGACTTGGTAGAGTTGATGTTGATGTTGTAGGCGTGATCGCCAAAAAGTTTGGCAATGGCCTTAGGTTCCACCACATCTCCGATCGGAGTGGACGTGCCGTGGGTATTTACATGGTCTATGTCCGTGATTTCCATTTCAGCATCTTCCAGTGCGGCTTTCATGCACAGATAAGCACCATAACCTTCCGGATGCGGCGCCGTCATATGGTATCCGTCACCGGAAAGTCCGGTACCGGCTACTTCGGCATAAATGGTGGCGCCCCGGGAGAGGGCATGTTCCAGCTCTTCGAAAATCAAAGCGCCGCCGCCTTCACCAATCACGAAACCATCACGGTCTTTGTCAAAGGGTCGGGAGGCCGTCAGCGGATCGTCATTCCTTGTGGAAATGGCGTGCAGGGCATTGAATCCACCCACCCCGTCATAGGTGATGGCGGCTTCAGAACCCCCGCAAACAAAAGCATCGGCTTTTCCCAGCCGGATATAATTGTAGGCATCTGCCAGGGCATTGGCAGAGGAAGCACAAGCGGAAACGGTGGCAAAATTGGGTCCGCGCAATTCATATTTGATGGAAATATGACCTGCGGTGATATCAGCAATCATCTTGGGAATAAAAAACGGATTGTACTTTGGCGTTCCGTCTCCGTTTACAAAACTTTCTACTTCATTATGAAAACTCTGTAGTCCCCCGATTCCTGACGCCCAAATAACACCAATACGGTCTTTATCAACATCGCCTTCCAGCAACTTTGAATCCTCGACAGCTTCGGTGGCCGCAACCAGCCCAAACTGCGCATACCGGTCGTATTTTCTGACTTCTTTTCTCTCAAAAAACTTCCCGGGATCAAAATCTTTTACTTCGCAGGCAAACTGGGTTTTGAAATTTGTGGCGTCAAATAAAGTAATGGGAGCCGCACCACTCTTACCAAGCAGTAGCGATTCCCAAAACTCCCTTGCAGTGTTCCCAATGGGAGTGATTGCTCCAATTCCTGTTACAACTACTCTCTTTAACTGCATAAAATAATTTTTTACTGATGATCTTCAATATACTTCACAGCATCACCAACTGTTTCGATCTTTTCTGCTTCTTCATCAGGAATCGAAAGGTTGAATTCCTTTTCAAATTCCATAATTAATTCGACAGTGTCCAAAGAATCAGCACCTAAATCATTGGTAAAACTTGCTTCATTGGTGACTTCACTTTCTTCAACACCTAACTTGTCAACGATGATGTTGACAACTTTTGAACGAACGTCTGACATATTGTGTAATTTTTAAGTTAAAACAGGCTGCAAAGTAATGCATTAATGCAATAAAAAACAAAAAAAAGATAAGATTTAAATTTAGGCCCATATTTAATTTCTTGAAATCCAATGTGGATAAAGTTTTTTCGGGGAATGGCAAAAGCCTCCTTTCTGTGCCGTAAAATAATCTGTATTTTTGAAAAACATCAGGATTTGCTGGTGAGGGAGGATAAGTTCCTTGAAACGTGACTCCTGTGAGGCCCGGCCCTGCGGATGGAACCCGGGATGGATTGTGAAAAAGGAATTTTCTGTAATAAGGATGCCATGAAAAACATTGTAATTTTTGCTTCGGGCAGCGGCACCAATGCCGAGAATATTATCCGGTATTTCGCCGGAAAAAAGACTGCGGTGGTTCGCTGCGTGATGACCAATAACCCGAAAGCCGGAGTCATCGAAAGGGCAAAAAACCTGAACATACCGCTGAAAATATTCCACCGGGAAGCGCTGGAACAACCCCACGAACTGCTGGAGGAACTGAAAAACCTCGATGCGGACCTGATCGTTCTGGCAGGATTTCTCAGGAAGATTCCCGACGAACTCATCCGTGCTTTCCCCGACCGGATCATCAACATTCATCCGGCGCTGTTACCGAAATACGGCGGCAAAGGAATGTATGGCATGCATGTCCATGAAGCCGTCCTCGAAAATAAGGAACCCAAAAGTGGCATCACCATCCATTATGTCAATGAAAAGTATGACGAGGGGGCCATTATTTTCCAGGCCGAAACGCCGGTGTTGAAAAATGATACGCCGGAAAGCCTGGCTGAAAGAATTCATCAGCTGGAATATGACCATTTTCCTCAGGTTGTCGCAAAAGTTCTGTCGAAAATTTGAGTTGTGCGGCTTCCTGCCGTTAAGAATTCTTATGATTTGAAAAGTAACCTGCAACGAATGAAATAGGAATGGGTAGCCGGAATTTTCTCATCTTTGCAAAAAATGATTGTCATGCCCAAAAAATTTGCGTTGATCGGAGCCGCGGGCTATGTCGCCCCAAGGCACATGAAGGCCATCCGGGAAACGTCCAACGATCTGGTAGCGGTTTTGGATCCTTTTGACAGTGTGGGGATCATCGATTCGTATTTCCCGCATGCCGATTTTTTTACCGAACCCGAGCGTTTTGATCGTCATCTGGACAAACTCAGACGATCGCCGGAAGGCGGTGTGGACTACGTCAGCATTTGCTCGCCCAATTACCTGCACGATGCGCACATAAGGCTGGCGTTGCGTAACGGCGCCTACGCCATTTGTGAGAAACCCCTGGTGCTGAATCCCTGGAACCTGGACGGTCTGGAAGAAATTGAGCAGGAGCGGGGAAAACGGGTATTCAATATTCTGCAGTTGCGACTGCATCCTTCGCTTATCGCGTTAAAGCAAAAGA
Organism: Candidatus Sulfidibacterium sp.; assembly: GCA_046706345.1. Classification (GTDB taxonomy): domain Bacteria; phylum Bacteroidota; class Bacteroidia; order Bacteroidales; family F082; genus Sulfidibacterium. Next base: position 9,264 of record JBJKPL010000317.1, on the reverse strand, counting down.
TCGACTCGCTTCCGAAAGACAAGATCTACGACATCGACCTGACATACATCACCTCCAGGGGGAAATGGTATTTCTATTCGTGGAAAGGCAATCCCGAGAAATCAGGAGGTGTGGTGACCAATATCGGCATCCATTTTTTTGACATGCTGAGCTGGATCTTTGGGGATGTGGTCAAAAGTGAAGTACATTTATATAAAGAAGACAAGGCGGCAGGAAATCTGCAGTTAAAAAATGCCCGTGTCCGGTGGTTCCTGAGTATCGACCGGAACGATCTGCCGGAAAAGGCGGTGGAAAAGCAAATCCCTACCTACCGCTCCATCACGGTCGACGGGGAGGAAATTGAGTTCAGCGGCGGATTCACCGATCTCCATACGGAGAGTTACAAACAAATCCTGGCCGGCAAGGGTTTTGGCATCGGGGAAGCCCGCAACAGCATCGAGATCGTGCACGATATCCGCAATCAGAAACCGCTGGGGATCCGGGGCGATTATCATCCTTTTTTATCAAAGCAAATAAATCAACAATAAAAGGCACGGCTTTAACTTCAAAGAACGAATGGCGAATAAAAACAAAAATATGTCAAACAGATTAATGCAACCCATCGGACGTTTGATGGGCCTTCGATACAAATCTCATCCCTGGCATGGCGTGGACATCGGCGAAAATGCGCCCGAGCTCATCACCTGTTACATCGAAATGGTTCCTACCGATACGGTAAAATATGAAGTGGACAAGGAATCGGGATATCTGCGCATCGACCGTCCCCAGAAATATTCCAATGTGGTTCCGGCACTCTACGGTTTTATTCCGCAGACCTACAGCGGTAAAAATGTGGCGGCATTTTGTAATGCCAAAACCGGCCGCAAAGACATCATCGGTGACTCCGATCCGATGGATATCTGCGTTTTGACGGAAAAAGTGATCTCGCACGGCGACATTCTGGTGCGTTCGAAACCCATCGGCGGGTTTCGCATGATCGACAGCAACGAAGCCGACGACAAAATTGTGGCCGTTTTGAACAACGATGCTTTTTACAGCCAGTTCAATGATATTTCGGAACTTCCCGAAAATGTCATCGACCGTTTGAAACATTATTTTCTTACCTACAAGGACCTTCCGGGAAAAAAGATCGATGTGGAAATCACCACGGTTTACGGCAGGGAAGAGGCGTACGAGGTGATCCGTAACTCCATCAAAGACTACCAGGCACGATTCGAAAATCTCGATGATATCCTGTCGGGCGTCTAATTTATTTTTTGTCTGAACATTCCAAAAGGTGCTTTTTCTGATCGGTTGTCGCTGAGGAAAAAAGCGTTTTATTTCTGATTTTTTTTGTTTTTTTGGGACGGTATTCCGGTCTGTTTCCCTGTCGGGGGAATTTTTCATGTGCCGGGCGTATTATTTAAATGTATTACTTTTGCACCGCCGAAGGTGAAATGAAATTGAATTTATTATGTCCAAAAACCTTGTGATCGTCGAGTCACCCGCTAAAGCAAAAACCATTGAAAACTTCCTCGGGAAAGAGTTTACTGTCCGGTCCAGCTTCGGACATGTGATGGATCTGAACAAGAAAAAGCTGAGTGTGGATGTGGAGAACGAATTTGAGCCGCAGTATGAGATCAGCCCGGACAAAAAGAAACTGGTGACCGAACTCAAAAAAATGGCCAAAGAAGCAGAGATGGTTTGGCTGGCGTCTGATGAGGACCGTGAGGGAGAAGCCATTTCATGGCACCTTTTCAATGCGCTGGATCTGAAGGACGAAAGTTGTAAACGGATTGTCTTTCATGAAATCACCAAAAATGCCATCCTCCATGCCATCGAAAATCCTCGCGACATCGATAAAAATCTTGTCGACGCCCAGCAGGCACGCCGGGTGCTGGACCGCCTGGTAGGATACGAGCTATCCCCTTTGTTATGGCGGAAGGTGAAACCCATGCTTTCCGCCGGAAGGGTGCAGTCGGTGGCTGTACGCCTGATCGTGGAACGGGAGGAGGAGATCCAGAATTTTAAAACTACCTCTGCCTTCCGGACGCTGGCGGAATTTACCGTGAGCGAAGGGAAAAACAAACAGGTTTTTACCGCAGAATATGCCGAACGTTTCCCGGACCATGAATCGGCCAAAGCGTTCCTTGAAAAACAGGCCGGAGCTCTGTTTTCCGTATTCTCGGTCGAGAAAAAACCCGGCAAAAAATCACCGGCACCGCCGTTTACCACCAGTACGTTGCAACAGGAAGCTTCCAGGAAACTGGGCTATTCTGTTGCCAATACCATGCGGATCGCGCAGCATCTTTACGAATCGGGGCTGATCACCTATATGAGAACCGACTCGGTGAATCTTTCCGGTTTTGCCATTGCGGCCGCAAAAGAAGAAATTGAAAACAGCTTCGGAAAAGAATATTCCCACCCCCGGAACTTTACCACCAAGAGCAAAGGCGCACAGGAAGCGCACGAAGCCATCCGGCCGACCTATATGGATCGTTCGTCGGTGGAGGGCAGCCGGGAAGAAAAAAGGCTGTACGACCTGATATGGAAGCGGACTATCGCCTCGCAGATGAGCGATGCCAAACTGGAAAAGACCAACATCCAGGTGGAATCAACCCATGCGGAGAAGTATTTTGTCGCCAGCGGCGAGGTCATCTAATTCGACGGGTTCCTGAAACTCTACATCGAAGACTCCGATGACGAAAACAACGAACAACAAAGCGGCCTGTTGCCTCCCCTGGCAAAAGGCGAAAAACTGGACCTGATCAAAATGACTTCCACGGAACGGTTCACCAAATATCCGCCGCGCTACACCGAAGCCAGCCTGGTGCGTAAGATGGAGGAACTGGGGATCGGACGGCCTTCCACCTATGCTCCTACCATTTCGACCATACAGAAGCGCGAGTACGTTGTAAAGGAAAACCGTGACGGGGTGAAACGGAAAGTACAGAATCTGGAACTCAGCGACGGCAAGGTCAGGGAATCCGTATTCACGGAAGTGGCCGGGAACGAAAAAGGAAAACTTTTTCCCACCGACATCGGTACGCTGGTCAACCGCTTTCTGATGCAGCATTTCGATGACATCATCGATTACAATTTCACCGCCAATGTGGAAAAGGAATTTGATGAGATCGCGGACGGAAAAAACGACTGGAAAAAGATCATCAAATCGTTCTACGGACCGTTTCATGACAAGATCGAGCATACACTCGACAACTCCGGAAAGTTCAGCGGCGAGCGGTTGCTGGGACAGGATCCGAAGACCGGCAAAAACGTCTTTGTCAAGATCGGCCGCTACGGTGCCATGGCACAGATCGGGGACACCGATTCGGAAGAAAAACCTTCGTTTGCCGGCTTGCAGAAAGGACAGAGCCTGGAGACCATCACCCTGGAAGAAGCACTGAAACTGTTTGATTTTCCAAGGAATCTTGGCGAATTCGAAGGCGAAAAAGTGGTGGTGGCCATCGGACGTTTCGGTCCGTATGTGAACCATAAAAAGCTTTTTTATTCCATCAGAAAAGACCAAAATCCGGCCGAGATCACGTTGGAGGAAGCCATTGCCATCATCGAGGAAAAAAGGGAAGCCGAAAAGCAAAAGATCATCAAAGAATTCAAGGATGACGACAAAGTCGTGCAGGTACTGAACGGCCGCTATGGTCCTTATCTTTCCATCGACAAGCAGAATTACAAGATCCCGAAGGGTACCGATCCTGCCGGTCTGTCGCTTGAAGACTGCTACGAGATCGCAAAAGATCCCAAGAATCTTCCAAAAAAAAGAGTTTTTAAAAAGAAAAAATAGACGTCACTTCCGCCACAAATCTTCCCGGAGGGATTGAATAAAATTCTTATTTTCGTTGAGAAAAGTAATTCACATTCATGGAACCGGAGATTTATTTCAGCCCCATCAACCCTGACCTGGCCGCACTTCAGGAATCCAAAAATCAAAACCTCGGATCGGTGATCCGGGCGTATACCGAAAAGGGAAACTTTCCCGATCTCGATGACATTCAGATCGCTTTGATCGGCGTGGAGGAAGATCGCAGAGCCCTTGAAAACCAGGGCTGCGGCAGTGCACCCGATGCGGTGCGGGCTTATCTTTACAACCTGTTTACCCACTGGAGCTCCCTGCGTATTGCCGACCTGGGGAATATCCCCTCAGGGCACACCGTGGAAGACAGCTATTTTGCAGTGAAAGAGGTGGTGAACCATTTGGTGAAAATAAAAGTCCTGCCCATCCTGATCGGCGGCAGCCAGGACCTGACGTATGCCAATTACCTGGCTTATGAGAATACAGGAAAAGTGGTGAACATCGCTTCGGTGGACTCCGTTTTTGATCTGGGTCACGAATCCGATGAGCTGCATTCGCGTTCCTACCTGAGCCGCATCATCATGCATCAGCCCAATTATCTTTTCAATTATACCAACATCGGTTATCAGACGTATTTTGTCAATCAGGATGCATTGCAGTTGATGAAAAACCTTTTTTTCGATATCAACCGGCTGGGAAATGTGCGGGCCGATCTGGCAGAGACCGAACCCATGGTCCGCAACGCCGATATTTTGTCCTTTGACATTTCTGCTGTGCGGGCCTCCGATGCGCCGGGGAGTTTCTATGCTGCTGCCAACGGGCTGGCGGGCGAAGAAGCCTGTCAGATCTGCCGCTATGCCGGTATGAGCGACAAGCTGACGAGCATCGGTTTTTATGAGGTGAATCCCCGGTTTGACCCGCAGGGACAGACGGCCCATCTCGTCGCCCAAATGATCTGGTATTTTCTGGATGGCTTTGCCAACCGGAGTCACGATCTTCCGGAACAGAACAACAAGGATTTTGTGCGATTCCGTGTGTTTCTCGAAGATCACGGGGAGGAATTGTTCTTCCTGAAAAGCAAAAAAACTGATCGTTGGTGGATCCAGATCCCGCCCAAAGAAGAGTCCGAAACCCAGGTCAATGCCAATCATTTCGTTCCCTGCTCTTACGAGGATTATCAGACAGCTCTTCGGCAGGAGATCCCCGATCGCTGGTGGAAGCTACAGCAGAAACTAATGTAAACCATCGCATTTTCCCTTCTTTCAGGCTTTTGATGTTCGCACCGGATCCCCGTGCTGCGGTTACATTCTAATTTCCTACTTTTGCACTCCAATTTTTACACCGTATGTCGAATAAAAAAGAAATAAACAGGAGGCGTACTTTTGCCATCGTCAGTCACCCGGATGCGGGAAAAACCACACTGACCGAAAAGCTGTTGCTGTTCGGGGGTGCCATCCAGGTTGCCGGTGCCGTGAAATCGAACAAGATCAAAAAAACGGCCACCTCCGATTGGATGGAGATCGAAAGACAGCGGGGCATTTCCGTGGCCACTTCCGTGATGGGATTCGACTACGGCGAACACAAGATCAATATTCTGGACACCCCCGGACACCAGGATTTTGCCGAAGATACGTTCCGAACCCTGACGGCCGTGGACAGCGTCATCGTGGTGATCGATGCGGCCAAAGGGGTGGAGCCGCAGACTGAAAAACTGGTGGAAGTCTGCCGCATGCGGAAAACGCCGATCATGGTGTTCATCAACAAACTCGACCGTCCCGGCAAGGAAGCGTTCGACCTGCTGGACGAGATAGAAGATAAGCTGAACATTAACGTGACCCCGCTGAGCTGGCCGATAGGCATGGGTAACGTATTTAAAGGGGTTTACAATATTTATTTCCGGAATCTGCATTTGTTTAAACCTTCGCGCCAGGTGGTGGAAGACGGTATCGATTTTGACGACCTTTCCAGCCCTGAACTCGACAGGTTGGTGGGCAAAGGTGCTGCCTCCCTGCGTGGCGACCTGGAGCTGGTGGAAGGAGTTTATCCCGAGTTTGAGAAAGAAGCCTATCTCAAGGGGAATCTATCTCCCGTTTTCTTTGGAAGCGCCCTGAACAATTTCGGGGTGAAAGAGCTGCTGGATGTTTTTGTAGAAATCGCGCCGTCGCCCATCGGTAGAGAGAGCGATACGCGTTATGTTAAACCGGAGGAAGAGGCTTTCACGGGGTTTGTTTTTAAGATCCATGCCAATATGGATCCCAACCATCGCGACCGGATCGCGTTTGTGAGGGTGGTTTCAGGTACGTTTAAAAGAAACACGCCATATCAGCACGTCCGGCTGAACCGTCAGCTGAAATTTGCCAGTCCGACGGCGTTCATGGCACAGAAAAAATCCATCGTGGATGAGGCTTTTCCGGGGGACATCGTGGGGCTTCACGACACAGGCAACTTCAAGATCGGCGATACCCTCACGGAAGGAGAGCTCCTGAACTTCAAAGGCATTCCCAGTTTTTCACCGACGTTATTCCGTTATGTCGTCAATGACGATCCCATGAGAGCCAAGCAGCTGGCCAAAGGCATCGACCAGCTGATGGACGAAGGGGTAGCCCAGCTGTTCACCGGAAAATACAGCGGCCGGAAGATCATTGGCACTGTAGGGACGCTGCAGTTTGAAGTCATTCAGTACCGGCTGGAACACGAATACACGGCCAAATGCCGCTATGAACCCATTTCGTTGTACAAAACCGCCTGGTTTGTAAGCAAGAACAAGGAACAACTTGAGGATTTCCGTGCACGCAAAGGCTCACAGATTGCCATTGATAAGGAAGGACGGGAAGTTTTTATGGCCGATTCGCAGTTTTCCCTCCAGATGGCAAGAGACAAATACAAAGACATCAAATTTTACTTTACCTCGGAATTTGAGGCGGAATAATACAATTTGCCTGCCCTGATTGAAAAGGAAAATTTCTCCTCCGATATTCTCTAACCTGTCGGGCTTACAGCCCTGATTTTAGTATTCTTTTTTCTCAGGCCTCCGTATACTGCGGCCTGAGTTATAACTGGTCGCCCTTTCAGGGCTCCCCGTTTGCTTATTATTTAGTACGTTTTAGTCATATCCTCAGGCACCGCAAGGATAAAATCCGCTTTGTTCAGATTGGTTTTGGAAAGGCTGTCCACATCTTTTTGTTCGACCGATGAGATGGTCATGATCCTGAGTCCCGGTTTGTATTGGTTCAGGTACCAGAGTATCCCCTGGAAATTGTCCGAATGATACGATCCGTTGAAATGGATGAATACATCCCCCTTTCCAGCATTTTTCGATATGAACCACGCCATGGTGGCATCTTTGATGGCCTGCGCTTTGGGGAGGTTGGGACTGGAATGGCCCATCATGCCACCCATTTGTTGAAGCATGTCTTTATATCCTTTCAAATCGGGATCGTAAGGAATCGGCAGTGGTGGCATATAGGATCTGGCCTGCGGCGAGAGGCTGTCGAGGATACCGAAGCCTTTGCGGTATACCAGGGCCGCATAACGTCGCGGGATGTTGGTGGCAATAAATTTCAGGTGATGATCCAGCGCAAAGTTAACCAGCGGCTGATAATCGGTTTTGTAATTAGGCCACAGGCTTGCTTCCTGACGGAAGTTGCTGTTGGAAACTTCTCCTTTCAGATATTCGTTGATAATTAACTGGTTGTCGCGCTCGAACATTTCGGCTCCCAGAATGATCTTTCCGTTTTTGAGTTGGTAAAGGTCTTTGGTGAGTTCCAATTCCAGCCAATGGCAAATGGGGTCGTTATGTTCTTCGCCAAAAAACACCACGTCGGCTTTGGCTGCGGCCGCCAGCACTTTTTTATATTTCACCGCTTTTCCGCGGGCGTTGAAAAAACGATACGCCGGCTTGTCGCTTTTGAAAGCCGTAAAAGTGAAAAACACGAGAAGCAGCACCAGGAGTTTTCGCATGACAGAAAAGTGTTAGGATTTCTTTTTCAGCTTGTCTTCATAAAAGGTAAATGGCAGCAAGGCTTCGATGCCGGGAACCACATGCACGGGACCGGTTTCCCCTTTCATCAGGATCCGGATCTTTTCCTGCTGCCGGTGTTCGATCTCCACGATCACCTGCCGGCAGGAGCCGCAGGGAGTGATGGGATTGTCCACAGGGAAATGATCCGCTTTGGCTCGGATGGCCAGGGCTTTGATCTTCATTCCGGGATACTGGGAATTGGCATAAAACAGGGCCACCCGCTCGGCACAAAGCCCCGATGGGAAGGCGGCATTTTCCTGGTTCGAACCGGTGACAATGGTACCGTTTTCCAGCAAAACGGCAGCCCCGACATGAAATTCGCTATAAGGCGCATAGGATCTTCCGGCAGTATTCAAGGCTTCACCCAATAAATTTTGTTCTTCCTGTGACAATTCCTGCTCGTTTTCATACTCCAGGAAATTGATTTTTACCTCTTTAATTTTCATTTATTGAATTTTAGCGCTAAATTAATAAAATTCGCTAAAAGACTGCTTTTCAGGTATAGAAACCCATTCAAAATGAAATAAAAAGAAGGATTTACCAAAAATCAACCAGGGAAGGGTAAAAAGCGCTAACTTTTTGTTTTTAGAAGGCTTTTTTGTTGAATTCCAAAGAGTAACAACGAGGAAAAAAAGGCAAAAAACGTGGCTCCTACATGGGTTTCCAGCGTGTCATCCGAAAGCATCGAGATCAACATGATCAGGTAAAAAACCACAAAGAAGTAATTCCGGTAGCTTCGGGTGACGATCACAGGATAAACCAGCGCAAAAAGGAAAAGCAGGAACCCGAAAATTCCGAGGGCCATGAAAACGGATACGTATTGGTTATGAGCCAGGAAAATATATTTTTTCTGAAGTTTGGAATGCATGTTTTTCAGCTCCCGGGCCAGCGATACCTGCAGATTGCCTGTTCCCACCCCGGTCCAGAAATGTTCCCGGATGATGTTTAGGGCTGCCCGGAAGTATTCGATGCGTTGAAAAACAGAACTTCCGTTGGGATCGCCATTTTCCCTGTAAACCTGATATCCCTTGACAATTTGCAACAACCGGGAGCGGATCCCCGGATGGGCAATATATTGGTAATTGGCGATGCCGTCTTCGATGTGCCGGATGTCCTCCGCACTCAGTGCCGCCACGCCGGCAGCATCTTTCCTCAGGTTTTTGGATGTCATGTAGCGGATCAGGGTCTGGCTCAGGCGGTTTCCCTTTTTATCCAATCCGTCATAGGGAATCTGGCTTCTTTCATCCCAGCTCTTTCTGAGTTCCGGCTCGCAGAGATACAATCCCACATATTTTCCATCCTCAATGCCCCGGCTGAAATCAAAAACATAGGGGTTTCCCAGGGCGGTTACATGGTCGAGATGCTGCAGCTCTATGGTTGGGGCTGTTGTCATTTCCCGGACCTGCGATTTTAAGTACAGGAAAACGGCAGCCGGGAGGGCCAGCGCCAGGAG